>DASTYK010000179.1 GCA_035764935.1 Longimicrobiales bacterium
AGGGAATGGGGCCGCGTGTCAAACGGATCGGGACGCGCGCGTCGCGATTGCTGCCGAGGGCTGGAGGCCGATCTCCATCGAGTCCGCGAGCATTCGCCGCCATGGCGAGGCTGCGTGCAAGATGCGCCTGACCAGCGACGAGCTGATCATCCAGCTGCTGGACAGTGGTCCGGACGGGCGCAGCCGAATTGAAGACCAGGATCGACCGCAACGCGTCGCGCTCCCAGTGCAACGCGTGGTCGACACGGTTCTGGGCTTCCGCCCATCCGCGAGCGACGTCGGCGCTGGACGTGAGATCACGTTGCGCCGTCCGGAGCGCATGGCCAACGCGGGCCGCGCCGTTGGCCGCCGTGAGATGTGCGAGGTCGATGGCCTGCTCCGGCTGCAGGTTGGCCAGGTACCAGGCAGCTCCGGCGGCGATGATCTCACTCCGCTCGAGCTCCACCGGATCGACCTTGTCCGGCGTATCCTCGGATGTATGGTGCGTGTAGTCGGGCGAGTGGTTCACCATCATTCCGGGAATCTTCCGATCGATGAACATGTTGTGATCGCTACCGCCGCTGTACGGCGTAACCCGATAGTTGAACGCCGATTGACTGCCGCGCGGTGTGCGAACGTCCATTTCGTCGACCATCTGCGCCATGTTTTCGACCACGTCATTGAGCGCACTGGGAATCGATGACGGTGTGCGGGTCAATGTCATCTTGGAGTGCAGCAGCTCGAGCTTCTCCCCCACCATGTCCAGGTTGAGATTGGCGAGGAACCTGCCACCCAGTTCCGGCCCGCGGAGTTCCTCGTGCGCATCCACGTAGGCCATCATTCCATAGTACTCGGGAATCCAGATGAAGCGGATGGAGCGCTGCGGCTGCGGCAGCCGCCGCGATCCGATCAGCTCGCTGAACGAACGCGCCATATCCAGCAGCGCTGCCGAGCCGGAGGCGTTGTCGTTCGCGGACTCCTTCGGATGGTCGAGGTGAGCACTGAGGACGATCTCCTCGCCTGCAGCGCCGCTGCCGCGCACGTGCGCCACAACGACGTCCATTTCGAATGGCTCGAGGCCGGGTCCGTCGACGCGCGCGTCCAGCACGACTCGCTGACCGGATTCGAGAAGCTTCCGCAGCCTGGTGCCCTGCCGGTTCGTGAGGTTGAACCCGAACCTGACGTTCTCGAGCTCGTGGGTGTTCGGCCACATGCCTGTATATGCAAGCATGTCCGGGTACTCCTGCGCACGATCGTCGTCCAGGTAGCATACGACCGCACTCGCGCCGTACTTGAGGACGGCAAGACGATGCACCTGCCCACCGTTCCCGGTACAGAGCACGATCTTTCCGGAGACGTCCCTGTTCTCGTAATCCGAATCCCCCGTTCCCGCCCCCACCCATACCAGCTCCGCCTGAACGTGACCTGCGTTGGAATAGGTGACCACGCTCATTCCGACCTCGGGATACCCTACAATCCGTTCGTCGTATGGCTCGGTCATCCGCAGCTCGGCGGATTCGATGTGCCAGCCGGATGGCGACTGCCAGCCCTGATAGTGGATCCGACCGTCGGAGGGGAACGACTCGATGTAGGCATCGGCTTCGGAGAAGCCCGCCTTCCTGAGCTCCGACAGCACATACTGCGCGGCATCGCGATAGCCGCGGGACCCCTGGATCCTGTGGTGACGGGTGATCTGGATCACGTGATCCTTGGCTCGTTCACCACTGAGCGTTTCATGAAGCAGGTCCCTCGTCCGGTCGTCGAGCAGCGATCCGCCCGTCTGGGCCGACAGGGGGTGGGCCGTTGCCATGACGAGCACTGCTACGACCGAAATTATGCCACGAAGTCGCATGGTCTTCTCCGGATCAGTTGCGAATGGCCGATCGTACGACTCAAAGCGCCTCATCTCAGGAGCGCCTCGAGCAGCGTGGCTGCCCGCTCGACTTCAGCGGCGTAACCGTTCAGCGCACTGGCGACGCGAGCGGCCTCGCGCTGCGCCACGGCTGCATCAGGAACGTCCTCCACTGCCTCCCGAATGCCCGGCATGGTTTTCACGCCGTAGCCCGTATAAAAGCCCGGGGCATACACCAGGTGACGAAACCACGGACGCTCCGGCAGCCCCGCTGTATCCGTCAGCCGGCGTTCCGCCTGGTAGAGGGTCCTGTTCAGCTCGGCTCGCTGCGCGGAATGTTCGCCCGACGCGCGCGCGGGCAACTCGTCCAGGCGTGCGAAGACCGCCTCGTATCGCTGCGCCGCGTTGCTCAGCCGATCGACTGCTGCCCGCACATTGCTCAGGTCCAGTGTCCGGGTGGACTCCTGGTCGTGGGCCTCCTGTTCGATCTCGTCGAGGTACTGGCGGTAGGTGCGTGCCGCATTCGTGAACTCGAAGGGCA
The DNA here is from genome assembly GCA_035764935.1 of Longimicrobiales bacterium. Lineage (NCBI taxonomy): Bacteria > Pseudomonadati > Gemmatimonadota > Longimicrobiia > Longimicrobiales > Longimicrobiales bacterium. Next base: position 2,373 of record DASTYK010000179.1, read on the forward strand.
GAACCGGCGCATCCGCCAGGCGGACAATCGACGTCGCCATGAAGCTGCCCAGCAGCGCGCCATATACGAATGTCGTGTCGCCAAAGCGTCGGTAGTGGTCGAATGTATCGTGACCGGAATGGTAGACTCCGGACTGCGCATCACCACCGAATCCGACGTTGCCGGCAGCAATGCCGGCGTGGTCGAGGAATGCCGTGTAATCCGATCCGGACCCAAGAGCCGAGATCGCGAACAGTGTGTCTGGTCTTGGTCCCGCTGAACCGAGACTGCGACGCTCCAGCCACGCGTCCAGAACCGTGGCATCCCGCAGCGGGTCGTGCACGTCACGGGCGACCTGCGTGAAGAACGTCTGCAGGGAGTGGGAGCCGCCTACGCCCACCCAGCCGCGATTGTTGCTGTCGGTGTTGAGATAGACGACCGCCTTCTCCCGAAGCTCGTCGAGGTGCTTCTCCACCCATTCGGTCGATCCGATCAGCCCCCATTCCTCCGCGTCCCATGCGGCGAACACGATGGTGCGATCCGGGCGCCAGCCGGTGCGCGCGAGCTGGCCGAGGGCACGAGCCGTCTCACCAAGCGCGACCTGCCCGGAAATCGGGTCGGCGGCACCATGGACCCAGGCATCATGGTGATTGCCATGCACGATCCACTCGTCGGGATACACGGCGCCCTCGATTATCCCGATGACGTTGTAGACCGGCCGGATCTCCCAGTCGAAACCGAGCGCGAGCCGTACCTTCGCGGGACCGGGACCGATGTGGTATGTCAGCGGTAGTGCCCCGCGCCAGTGCTCGGGCGCGACGGGGCCTTGCAGAGCACGAAGCAGCGGAAGCGCATCGCCGTAGGAGATCGGCAGCACCGGGATCGTCAGGATCGTTTCCGCGTCCTCGATCGCAATGCGCTCGGCGCCTTTTACAGCGCCCCTGCCCGGTGTGAGGGGATCTCCCGGCCGGACCGGCATGTCCATGACACTGCCGCGCTGGACTCCATGCTCGGGCCGCATGGGACCCTCGGGATAGACGTCGTTGACCCAGTACCCGTCGTCCTGCGGATCGGAATAGATGATGGTGCCGACTGCACCGCGTTCGGCGGCCAGCTTCGGTTTGATGCCTCTCCAAGAGCGACCGTACTTTGCAATGACGATCCGGCCTTCCACGCTGATTCCGAGGCTGTCGAGCAGACGGTAATCCTCCGGCAGACCGTAGTTGACGAAGACGAGCTCGGCCGTGACGTCGCCATCCGCCGAATAGGCGTTGTAGCTCGGCAACTGCCCCTCGTCCCCCGCATCCTTGTCGTCGTCGAAACGCTCCTCGGCCAGCCGCGCGGTGTAGTGGGTCGGCGAAACGAGCTCCAGGCTGCGCACGACAGGACGCGGCATGAGCGCTTCGAACTCTTCGATGGTTGCGTCCAGCCCGTACGACTGGAAGCGCCGGAGAATGTGTTCTGCGACTCGACGCGAGCCGGGACTGCCCGCATCATGCGGCTCTTCGCTGAGAATCCGGATCTGCTCCCGGACCGTGTCAGGGCTCGGAACCGTGTGCAGCAGGCGCTCGTTCTCCACCTGCTCCGCGAGCACTGGTGCCGGAAAGCCGCGGATCGGCTGCTGAGCCATACCCGTTGCCGGGAGCCCGATCACCGCGGCGGCGGACAGCATGGCGAACCTGAGGCGACAGTTCATGACTATTCTCGTTGTTGGGGAACCGCTGTCGTTCACCTGACGGGTCGATGCTTCATTCGTGTGCGCGTCCAAGCGTGACCGCCAGCAGGAAGACATGGCGTGCACTGCGGAGCATCGCGGGGATGTCGGCCCATTCGTCCGCCTGACCCCGTGCACCACCACGCTCACCGCCCAGCCCGATTGCCGGGGTGCCGGCCGCAATCGCCACGTTGAGATTCGCCGAGCCGGCATTGCTGAGGTTCGGTTGCAGCCCCAGGTGGCGAGCGATATCTGCCGAGGTTCGAACCAGGTCGGAATCGACTGCTCCTTCGATCTGGCCGCCGGGCATCTGCTGATACGGCTCCATCTCGAAGTCGATGCGGGTGCTGCCGCTGACCTCATCCAGGATGCCCCTGACGTCGTTCTCGATCTCCTCGATGACCGCGGAGCTCAAGGACCGTACATCCAGGGAGAACCAGCCGGTCTCCGGCTTGTGGTTGAACACGCTACCGCTGCGGACCATGGCGACGTTGATCACGGTGCGCTGGTCTGCGTGACGCTCCGGCTGTGGCAGCGAGAGGATCCGGTCGATTGCGCGCCCCATACCCTGATTGACGTTCGGCACGCCACCGCCGAGGGTATG
>DASTYK010000180.1 GCA_035764935.1 Longimicrobiales bacterium
TGTTCGCAACTGCTTCCGTGCGCACCGGGTGCACAGCGAACACGACTGCCCCGACTGCTGCGGCCCAGAGTCCCGCTCTGCCGCCACGGAGGAGAGTGCGCAGTAGACCGAAGACCAGGACAGTGTTGATTGCGTGGAATGCTACGTTGACCACGTGGAACAGCGTCGCCGCCCCGCCACCCAGCACCCACTGGACCGCGAACAGGAATATCGTGAACGGCCGATACAGTCCCAGCACGGTGCCAGCGACCGGCCAGTATGGTGAAGTCCAGAGCCGTGCGGGATCGTTCAGGTCATGCACCAGGGGATTGTCCCTGATGATCGGGACGTCGTCCAGGGCGAAGCCGTTGGCGAACGAGTTCACGTACGGCAGAAACGCCGCGGCAACGATCGTCGCCACAACGAGCAGCGTGGTGCGGGTCGCGATCTCGGGGCCGTCCCGCTCAACCGGCAGCTGTCCTACCGAGGGAGTCGTTTCGCCTCCGGTGGTTGTCTCAATCATCCAGGGCACGCTCCTGCCTCCGAAGGAGTAACGTGGTGGTATCCGGAGGGAACCAGAGTGCTCGGATTCCGTGCTCGTATTGCACCAGCCGCGCCCCGGCGTCGGCCGCGACGTAGAGATAGGGCGTGCGCTCCGGGTGCATGGCGATGAGTTGAGCATTGCGCTCGGGACCCAGATCGCGCGCGATGAGAGGCCCGTTACCAGGTGCCCCGTGCAAGTCTGCCTGCCAGAGCAGTGGGGAAATGTCGATGGTACCAAACCGGTCGCTCAGCGCCTGGCGGCGACACTCTCCTGTGAGACGTTCACCGGGAGCTACGCGGATGTTGTCGCCCGGCGCCAGGGCAACTGTCATCGGCAGGTCACTCGCCCGGGGAACCGTGTCCAGCGAAGCTGACAACGCCGACGCAACGACGCTGTCACCCGCCACAAAAGCCCTGGCAAACCGGTGGACCCTGCAGGTCGGGTTCTGACGAATCAGCGTCTCGATGCGATCCAACCGCATCCCCACTGCGGCGAGCGGCATGGCGATACGCGCATACCAGGCATCGTGCACGAATATGATCGACGCCTGCCGAATCACCGGTACCGTTGTGCGTGCATCGCTCGAAGTCGTCGCACGATAACTGGCTGCGCGTTGGGGAGCGAGATACGCAACGGCGATCGCGAACGCCGCCATCATGCCAACGCCGAAGGCGGGCCGCAGAAAGTACCTGCCGCCGAACGCCGCGTCGCGTGGAATGCGACGAACCAGGCCCACAGCTGCAACCGTGAAGAGAAGCACCCAGGCAGGAGCGGCCTCGTGCAGCATGCGCGGCCCCATGTAGAGCCCGTGGTGCCAGTACAGGCTGTTGGCGAGCACCGGAATAACTGCCCAGAGGACGATCAACCACTCGGCGCGCGTCAGCAGCCGGGCGAATGCGAGGAACGCTCCGATGACCAGGACGGCCGACACGGGTGTTTCGAAGAGACTGACGCCCAGTGTGGTCAGGTCGGATGAGGTGTATGCGAGCGCTTCCGTCGCCCCGTATCGGTTGCCCCAGGGATCACGGTGAAAGCCGAGCCCCATGGATGGACCGAGCGTGAGGTGATAGCCAAGGCGAAATGGGGATCCGAAGAAGTGTTTGTTATAGGCGAGCCACGCGACGATCACGGGCAGTGCGCCAGCCAGTCCTGCGGCTGCGACACCGAGCGTCCTGCGCACCGACGCAGGCCAGAAAAGAGGCAGCGCGATCAGCCACGTACCCGCCAACGCGAGCGTCGACAGCGGTCGCGTCGCGATGGACAGCGCGAACGCGACGCCCGTGATGACGGCCCATGCAGGATGCCCATCCCACGCACGCAGCAGTGTGTATATACCGATTGCCACCAGTGCTGCGGTCGTGATGTGGTTCATCAGCGAGCTGCCGACGAACAGGAAGAACGGACTGATCGCCAGGAGTCCGGTCCCGAGTCTTGCAATGACCAGATCGTCGGCCAGCACACGGTGAGCTGCAAGCCCAGTAAATGCGATCGTTAGGAACACGAAGACGGGCCCATGCAGCCACGTCACGCCGATCAGCAGAAAGGGGACGAGAAGGGCAACGTGTCCAGGAGGATACTGCGATACCCACCCGCTCGAAGTGAACAATGTGTTCTGGATCCCCCAGAAGGCCGCCGATACATCGGTCGGCCCGGCCAACATGCCTGCAGCCCAGTAGCGAGCCTGCAGCACCTGGGCAAAGGCATCCAGCGCATTCGGCTTACCGTCGAGCACGACAAGCGAGAAACCGGCCGAGAGAAGTCCACCGAGCAGTGCACTTGCGCAGACGAACAGCCCGGTGCGTGGACGCACGAGGCTCGCGCGGATTGCGGCGCTGACTCGTCCGAAGATGTCCGGACCGATCGCGATGGAAGCAAGGATCGAGATGAGCAGGATGAGCGCCAGCCCCGTCCATGCGATGTCGTAGTAGATGTCGAGCAGCCGCACAGTGGACTCGCCGGCCAGCCCGGTTTCCCGCGGATCGAGCAGGCGGTACACAGGCAGCGCGACCAGGACGATCAGCATCGCCCCGATTGCGATCCTGGTCGTCCTGACTGCACGGGTTTCCTGTGCAGTTCGCCGCTCCGTCGCGGAACCTCGTGAGCTCACTGCAGCAGAGACCCTTCGGCCGAATTCACGGGTTGAGACTGCTGTGAACCGCCCACCCCCGCCCGATACACCCCCGCCTTCGGCCCCACCACATTCGCCCTGAAGATGTGCCAGAACGCCGCCACCCCATCCTTCCACCCGATCTTCTTCCCCTCGGCGTACGTCCGGCCATGGTACGTGATCGGAACCTCGTAGATGCGCGCCCGCGCCTGCGCGAGCCGGGCCGTGATCTCCGGCTCGATGCCGAACCGGTCCGTCTTCAGCGGCAGGCTCTTCATCAGGTCGGCCCGGACCATCTTGTAGCACGTCTCCATGTCCGTGAGGTTCAGGTCCGTCATCATGTTCGACAGCAGCGTGAGCAGACCGTTGCCGAGGCGATGCCAGAAATAGAGTACGCGATGCGCCCCGCCGAGAAATCTCGATCCGAACACGGCGTCGGCGCGATCCTCCACGATCGGCATCATCAGGTCGACCAGGTCCTCCGGGTCGTACTCCAGGTCCGCGTCCTGGATGACGATCACGTCGCCCGTCGCCTCCTGGATGCCGCGTCGCACGGCGGCCCCCTTGCCGCGGTTCCGGTCCTGGAACGCCAGCCGGTCGATTCGCCCCTGCTCCTTCAGTCGCTGGAGCACGTCGCGACTGCCGTCGGTCGATGCATCATCGACGCAGACGATCTCCACGTTCAGGTCGACATCGCGAACCCGCTCGATCAGCGCCGCAACGGTGCGGGCCTCGTTGTAGACCGGGACGATGACGCTCAACCGCAGCGAACGTGGATCGGGCGAAGAACGGCGAGTGCTATCGTCGAATGGTTGTGCTGTCATCAGCTATCCGCCATCCCATACCGATTGAGTTTCCGATACAGCGTCGACGGATCGATCCCCAGCACCTCCGCCGCCCGCGCCTTGTTCCCGCCTTCCGACTGCAGCACCCACAGGATGTACGCCCGCTCGATCAGCTCCAGCGTCGGATTCGTCGGGGGGCGTTCCGACACCAGCGGCGCCGACTCCGGATTCGTGATGCGTGACGGGAGTGCATCGACGTCGACAGCGTCGCCCTTGGAGAGAATTGCAGCACGCTCGAGTGCGTTCTCCAGCTCGCGCACGTTGCCGGGCCACTCGTAGACCTGGAGCGCCGAGAGGGCATCGGGCGTCAGCACGCGGGGCGTGTCCGATCCCTTCTCCTCCGCCAGTCCCTGCAGGAAGTGTTCGGCCAGCAGGACGACGTCCTCCGGCCGCTCGCGCAGCGGCGGCAGGTGCAGGGAGATCACGTTCAACCGGTAGTACAGGTCGCTGCGGAACGTGCCGCGGCGGATCTCCTGCTCGAGGTCGCGGTTCGTTGCCGCGATGATACGGACGTCGATGTCGACCGTATCGGTCGCGCCGACCGGAACGATCTCTCGCTCCTGGATCGCGCGCAGCAGCTTGACCTGCAGCGCGGGCGACATTTCGCCCACCTCGTCCAGGAAGAATGTGCCGCCCTCGGCCGCGACCAGCAGCCCCTCCTTGTCCTTCACCGCACCGGTGAAGCTGCCCTTCACGTGACCGAACAGCTCGGACTCGAGCAGGTTCTCGGGCAGCGCGCCGCAGTTGATCGAGATGAACGGGCCGCCCTCGCGCTCCGACAATTCGTGGATGAAGCGCGCGATGACTTCCTTGCCGGTGCCGCTCTCGCCGGTGATGAGCACGGTCGAATCGGTCGGCGCGACCGTTTCCGCGAGACGGACGACCTCGAGGAACGCGCGGTTGCGTCCGATGGGACGCTTCGCGCTGCTGCTGTCGCGGCGGCGGATCTCCCGCTTGAGCGTCTTGTTCTCGGTCGTGAGGTGCCGTGTCTGCGCGGCGCGACGACACAGCGTGACCAGCTCGGCATTGCTGAAGGGCTTCTGCAGGTAGTAGAACGCGCCCTCGTTCACCGCCTGCATCGCGCTCTGCAGCGACGCCTGCGCCGTCATGAGGATGACGGGCACCTCCGGGTCGTGCGCACGCACGGCCTGCAGCACCTCGAGACCCGTGATACCCGGCATACGGATGTCGGTGAGCACGATGTCGGGATCGATCTCACCGAGCCGTGCGATCGCTTCCCTGCCGCTCTGCAGCGCTACCGGCTCGAAGTCCTCGCCGCGCAGCAGGATCTCGACGGTGTCGAGAATGCCGCGCTCGTCGTCGACGACCAGGACACGTGGTCGCATCGATTCAGTTCCTCCGTGCTGCCGGTGCCGGCAGGTAGACCGTGAAGCGCGCACCGCGATCGGGCGCCGCATCGACCATGATCGCGCCGCTGTGTGCCTCGACGGCGCGATGCACCATGGCGAGTCCGAGTCCGGTGCCGCCCTCGCGCTTCGTGAAGAACGGGTCGAACAGGTGCTCGACTTCCTTTTCGGGAATGCCCGGGCCGCTGTCGGTCACCGTCAGCCGGACCGGCGACTCCATGTGCACGCTCGCGGGCAGATTGCCGTCGAATGCGCGGCCGAGCTCGACACGGACAGGGCCGTTGTCTGCCGAATACTGAACGGCATTCAACACGAGGTTGAACACCGCACGGTGCAGCAGGTCCTGGTCGCCCTCGACCGTCACCGGCTCCTTCGGCTCGATCAGCTCGATCCCCGGACAGCGCGCACTGTCCGGGTGCGCCCGCACCAGCTCGATGGCGCCGCGCGTGACCTCGCGCAGGTCGAGCGGGCTCCAGCGTCGCAGCTCGACACGGCTGAAATCCATGAAATCGGCCAGCAGCCTGCTGAGCCGATCCGACTCGTTCACCACCAGGCGACGCAGCACGGTCCTGTCATCCGTGCTGATCCGGTCCTGCGCGAGCTGCTCGCTCGCACTGCGGATCGACGCGAGCGGATTCTTGATTTCGTGCGCGAGCGACGCGCCGAGCTCAGCCACCGCCTGCAATCGCTCCGCGCGCCGGATCAGTTCCTCGATCTGCTTGCTCTCGGTGATGTCCTGCAGCACCGCCGTGACCCAGGGCAGCCCCTCGCGTTCCAGCACGGTCGTGCGCACGCCGATGTAATGGAGCCCGTCGACGCGGCTCACCTTCAGCTCGCTCCGTCGTACGCCGATGCGCGTCGCAGCCGTGCGACGCAGCATGGCACCCAGCCCGGGCACCCGACGGTCCAGGTCCGTCAGCACGTCCGGGCCGAGGTCGGCCGCTCGCGTGACCTGCAGCACCTGCATGGCCGCGCCATTCGCCTGCACCAGCCGGCCCGCCCCATCGACCGTGATCAGGCCCGTGTCGATCGTCGCCAGGATCTCGCTCGTGTCCAGCCGGAGCTGCTTCAGCTCCGACTCCGCCGCGCCCAGTGCCGTTCCGGTCAGCCGCAGCCGGTCACCCAGGTTGCCGGTCAGCAGCGCCGTCAGCGCGAACACACCGATCTGGAGGACCATCGTGACCGTCGGAGGGGCCGCCTGCAGCCACATCGCGTCCGCGAAGTACAGCGCGCTCGCCAGCCCACCCACCAGGACACCGCCGGGCAGCGGCAGCAGCAGCGCACCGGCAGCGATGTTCAGGATGTAGAGCGGAGCGAATGGGCTGCTCCCGCCGTCGGACGTGATGTGGACGATCGCGGTGACCAGCAGCGTGTCGAAAACGACCTGCAGGTACAGGAAGTTCCGGCCGGGGACCCGCCCCTTCCCTTCGGTCCACCACAGCCCCACCGCCGTGGTCGCCAGCGACAGCAGCAGCGCGAGCGTCGCCAGCAGCGTCGTCTCCGGCGTCGTCTGCTGCCACGTGAACAGCGCAGCGCCGAAGATTCCCGCCGCGAGCGTGAGTCGCCCCACATACAGCCACCGCAGCAGCCGCCTCGGCACCATCGCTCTACTCGGCTTGTTCAGGGGACCAGGCCCGGCTTGCGCCCGCTGCGCCGGTGTCAGGCCCGTAACGTATTGCAGGAGCTTGCAATCTGCAAGGAATGAGAATGGCGAAACGAGACCAGGACGAAGGTGCGCCTGGCGACGAGGCGGAGCCCGCCTTGTTCGCGCGCGCGCACGTACACGCGCGCATGCACAGCTACTCGAATAGTCCAGCCCCTCATCGGCTATCCGGCACCTCATCGGCTATCCGGTCCGTCGAGGCTGTCTCACCGAGCCCACTTCAGCCTCCCCACATTCCCCATGCCCCGCTCGCACGCACCCGTATCGTCACACCTTCGCTAGCGCCAGCGCCCGGACCACATCCGCGAGCACCCGCTCCGGCTCGGCCCGAAGCCGCTTCCATGTGACGCGGATCACCCGGATGCCTGCTGCGATCAGCGCTGAGTCGCGACGCCGGTCGCTCTCGAACTTCCTGTTCGTCGAATGGAATGCGTGACCGTCCACCTCGACCACGAGGCCCTCGGCCCGCCAGTAGAAATCCACCTCGAACCCTGCGACTCTCGAGTTCACCGCTGGTGTTTCGACTCCCGCCCGACGAACGAGAGCGAGAAACCTCTCCTCCGCCTCCGAGCGGGTGCGCACTGGTGCTCTTCCGCTCGCCAGCATGGCGCGCAGTCGCGCAGCGCCACGCGCATCGGGACGACCGGCGAGGTGGCGCTCCAGCGTCGTTTGATCGAGAATCCGCAGGGCGAGGGCTTCCGCCAGGGCGCGTTCCAGCTCCCGCTCAGGAAGCACCCCGGCCAGGTCGCAGATGGTGCGCGCGGGCGACGTCAGGCGAATGCCGTCGAGCACCTCGACGTCGTCGGCGCTCAGTGCGGACACGTGGTGCACGCGGATGCCCTTCCGTTTGGCCACCCTCCTCCCCGCCAGCGTCACGTCGACGTGCGCCCCGTCGGTCCAGGCGAGGATCCGGCGCAGGCCGGCCGCGGTGAGGTGACTCACAACGCTACCGGGCATTGCGAGCATCGCCGCAAACACCCACGTGCGGGGCGTGGTCAGCGGCCCGATGCGGTACACGCCGCGATGCACCGGCTGGAGCCAGCCCGACCTGACGCGGTGGTCGATCGTCGAAACGGACATTCCCAGGTCGACGAGCTGCTCGCGTGACACGGCGCCGTCCTGTCGTCCCGCCAGGGTATTGATGGAGGCGTGCAGATGCGCGCGGGAAGCGGGACGTTGTGCGGAGACGCCACCATCCGCTGATGCACCTGCGTCCAGGAGCTCAGCCGATGCGCAGTGGCGTGCTTCCCGCCCCTCCAGGCGCTCAGCCGATGCGCAATGTCGAGCTTCCCGCCCCTCCAGGCGCTCCGCCCATTCGGGGCGGCCACGTTCCCCACGGAGCAAGTGCTGCCGGCGAGCGCCTGCGACGATTGCGCCGGTGTCGTGCTGTGGCCGCTCGGTCGGATCCGATCCCTGCGCGTGCGGCTGTTGCCGCCGTGAACTCGACATGTCGTGCCCTGGTTATCCAGCATTGCGGAGTTTCCGGCGGCGGACGCCGTGATCTCCCAAGTGCTTCGATTCCCGACGAAGCGTTCTCGAGAAAACGGCGCCGGGCGCCGGAATGTCGACATCGCGCGCGAGCGCGTGCGCGACATGTAGAGTTCACGGCGACCGGGCGAACACAGCCTCGTCGCGTCGGTGACCGACGATGCAGTCGCCAACCTGTGTCGCACGCCGAGACACGGACATGGCGGGACGAGCCGGATGAAGCCGACCGATCGGCGTGACATGTTGATCCCGCATGACCCGCATGACCCGCATGACCCGCATGACCCGCATGAACCCGCATGAACCCTGAACAGCCCGGCACATGGGTGACAGTTTAGACCGGGCACATGGGTAACACTCACCCATGGCCTTTACGCGCCTTGAGCTGCCGGTCTGCTGGCTTGAGGACTCCTTGCGCTTCATCGAGTTGGGC
>DASTYK010000181.1 GCA_035764935.1 Longimicrobiales bacterium
CCGATCCACAGCAGGTGGCTGAAGATGCGGTCCATCTCCATGAGCATCACGCGCACGACCTTGCAGCGCTCCGTGACCTCGACGCCCATCATCTTCTCGACGGCCATGGCGTAGGCGCAGTTGTAGATCAGCGGCGCCAGGTAATCCATGCGGTCCGTCAGCGGGACGATCTGGTTCCAGTCCCGGTACTCACCCAGCTTCTCGAAGCTGGAGTGCAGGTAGCCGATGTGCGGGATGCAGCGGACGACCGTCTCACCATCCAGCTCCAGCACCAGGCGCAGCACGCCGTGCGTCGCCGGATGCTGCGGACCGATGTTGATCAGCATGTGCTCGCCGTGCATCTCGGGCTCGACGCCCAGCGGCATCACGGGCACACTCGTCGGCCGGCCGTCCACCCCCATCTGCGGCGTGCGCGTGACCAGGTACTCGACCTTGCGCGTGCCCCGACCCGGTGTCGTGCTGCTCATCACTCCACTCCTTCCGGCGCCGACGCACCACCCGCTGCGCCGCCTTCCGTGCCGAGCGACCAGTTGTCCGGATCGTTCGGCGTGCGCATGCCACCCGGCGGCGGCGGCTCCTGCTCGCCCGCTGCCGGCTCCTGCGACGCCGCCTCCCGCATCCCCGCGGTCGCGAGCTCCGTCGGGATGTAGTAATCCTCGACGTCCATCTCCATCGCACGCCGCGTCTGCTCCGCCCGGCTGAAGCGGCCGCGCAGCGGAAAGTCCTTCCGCAGCGGATGACCTTCCGCGTAGTTCTCCGGCATCATGATGCGCCGCAGGTCAGGGTGCCCGCGGAAGTGAATGCCGAACAGGTCGTAGACCTCGCGCTCCAGCCAGTTCGCCGAGTTGTAGAGCGGCACGGCCGAGTCGATCTCCAGCGCGGAAAGCGGCAGCGTCGCCTTGAGGCGGAGCTGCCGTTTGTGCGTGAGCGACCACATCTGGTAGACCACCTCGAGCGGCCGGCCGCCGCCGTAGTCCACCGCGGTCACGTCGATCAGGAACGCATAGTCCTGCGCCGGCTCGTCCTTCAGCCAGGCGAGGACGTCACGGATGCGTTCGGGCGCGATGTAGACGACGTGCTCGTCGCCCGCCACGATCGTGTGGTGCAGCACCGCGTCGCCGAACGTCGCGCGCAGCGCCGCGACAGTCGGGTGCGACGCCGCATCCGCCGCCTCACCACGCGGTCCTTCGTCCGCCGCTTCCGACGCCTGCGGGCCGCTCTCGAGATCGCGCAGCCCCTCGTTCAGATCCTTGTCCGCCATATCAGGGCAGCCGGTCGCGCGGACGCTGCAGCGCGTGCGACGGCACCATGCCGCTCACGCGGTTCTGCCGCGTCGAGTTGCCGAACGGGACCGTCACCTCCTCGATCACCTCCGGCGGCAGGTTCGGCCGGCTGGTGTCTGCCGGATCCTCCGCGCGGTGGATGTCCGCCCGCGTGACCGATTCGCCCCGGATCTTCTCCTGGATCATCAGCAGGCCGTAGATCAGACCCTCCGGCCGCGGCGGGCAGCCCGGCACGTACACGTCCACCGGGATGATCGTGTCGATCCCCTGCACCATCGAGTAGGCGTCGAACACGCCACCCGACGACGCACAGGCGCCCATCGAAACGCACCACTTCGGCTGCGGCATCTGGTCCCAGATGCGACGCAGCACCGGCGCCATCTTGTACGGCACCCGGCCCGCGCAGATCAGCACGTCCGCCTGGCGCGGCGAGAACGCCTGCCGCTCCATGCCGAAGCGCGCCGTGTCATATTTCGACGCCGCCGCCGCCATCATCTCGATCGCGCAGCACGCCGTGCCGAATGGCATCGGCCACAGCGAGTTCAGGCGCGACCAGTTGATCAGCGCATCCAGCCGCGTCGTGAAGAAGCTCGCATGACCACCACCCGCAGGCATGGTCGGCAGCTCGCGCCCACTCAGTCCCACTCGAGCGCTCCTTTCTTCCACTCATAGATCATCCCCACCGTCAGCACGACGATGAAGATGAATGCCGCAATGAAGCCTTCCCACCCGAGCGCGCGTGCCACGACACCCCACGAGACCAGGAAGATCGTCTCGAGGTCGAAGACGATGAACAGGATCGCAACCAGGTAGAACTTCACGGAGAAACGCTCGCGCGTGTCGCCGAGCGGCGGCATGCCCGACTCGTACGGCTGCGACTTCACCGGCGTCGGCCGGTACGGGTTCACGACGTGCGAGAGCGCCACCATACCGACCGCCTGCCCGACGGTCAGCAGCAGCAGGATCAGAATCGGTATCCAGCTTTCGTGCACGGCACGCTCCTGCTTGTGAAATCCTTCACGTAGGAAGTCCCGCAAACTACCCGCCGCCTCACACGGGGTCAAGCCGACGAAACGCTTGCCGGAGAGCGGGATTGCGCCCTACTTTCCGCCCCCGTTTCCGGCCGCCCCGCGGCCCTGCCGTCCTCCTGTCGACCGCAAGCAGCAAAGGCATCGAACCTCATGAGCATCCGCAGCGACCGCTGGATCCGGCGCATGGCCACCGAGCACGGCATGATCGAGCCGTTCGTCGAGCAGCAGGTGCGCGACGGCGCGATCAGCTACGGTCTCTCCTCGTTCGGTTATGACATCCGGGTGGGTGACGAGTACAAGGTCTTCACGGACGTGTACAGCGTGGTGGTCGACCCGAAGAACTTCGACCCGCGCAGCTTCGTCGACATCAAGGCCGACCACTGCATCATCCCGCCGCACTCCTTCGCGCTGGCCGCGACCATGGAGTACTTCCGCATCCCGTCGGACACGCTGGTCGTCTGCGTCGGAAAGTCGACGTACGCCCGCTGCGGCATCATCGTGAACGTCACCCCGCTGGAGCCCGAGTGGTGCGGCTACCTGACCCTGGAGATCAGCAACACGACGCCGCTGCCCGCCAAGATCTACAGCGGCGAGGGGCTGGCGCAGCTGCTCTTCTTCCAGGGCGACGAGGTGCCGGAAGTGACGTATGCGATGCGGAAGGGGAAGTATCAGGATCAGAGGGGAGTCACGCTGCCGAAGCCCTGAACGGCCTCTTGACTGCGGGTTATGGGCGGCGGGGGATGCGAGGCGCTCGCTTCGCTCGCTCGGGTAATGGACAAACCGGGACTGGAAATCGGGCGGCGGGCGCCCACCACCCACCGCCCGCATCTCAGTCCCGAAGTGTCCGCCACCCAAGCCCGCGAGCGCAGCGAGCGGGCGCCTCCCCTCCCCCATCGCCCATAGCCCGCAGTCAAGAAGCCGTTCAGGCGCCGACGAGTCCCGCCTCTCCCGGCCGACGCGTCTTGGCCTGCCGGTAGTCCCGGTTCAGCCGTGCAATCCAGTCGACGCGGATGCCCTTGGGGCACGCGGTCTGACATGCGCCGTGCATGGTGCAGTGGCCGAAGCCTTCCTCGTCGTGCTGCAGGACCATCTCGAGCACGCGGTCGTCGCGCTCGGCCTGGCCCTGCGGGAGCAGGCCGAGGTGGGAGACCTTGGCCCCGGTGAAGAGCATGGCGGACGCGTTCGGGCAGGCGGCCACGCAGGCTCCGCAGCCGATGCACTCGGCGGCGTCCATGGCGAGATCGGCATTCTCCTTGGGCACCGGGATGTTGTTTGCCTCGGGAGCACTGCCCGTGTTCGCGCTGATGTAGCCGCCGGCGCCGATGATCCGGTCGAAGGCAGCGCGGTCGACGACGAGGTCGCGCACGACCGGGAATGCGGTCGCGCGCCAGGGCTCGAGCCAGAGCTCGGCGCCGTCCTCGAAGGTGCGCATGTGGAGCTGGCAGACGGTAGTCTGCAGCGGGCCGTGCGGCTGGCCGTTGATCATGAAGCCGCAGGAGCCGCAGATGCCCTCGCGGCAGTCATGATCGAACGCGATCGGCTCCTCACCTCGCGCGATCAGCCCCTCGTTCACGACGTCGAGCATCTCGAGGAAGCTCGCGTGGTCGGAGATGTCCTCCGCCTGGTAGGTGACGAAGCCACCCTTGTCCTCCGGGCCGGCCTGCCGCCAGACATGCAGTTTCAGATTCATGGATGCGTTCCTCGTGGATGCGCGTCGCGACTCACTTGTAGCTGCGCTGCGCGAGCTGCACGTACTCGAACTCGAGCGGCTCCTCGTGACGGATGGGCGCTGCGCCCTCCCGGTACTCCCAGACCGCCACGTGGCTGAAGCGCTCGTCGTTGCGCTTCGCCTCGCCTTCCTCCGTCTGGTGCTCGACGCGGAAGTGGCCGCCCGCCGACTCGTCGCGCTCCAGCGCATCCAGCGCCATCAGCTCGCCGAACTCGAGGAAGTCCGCCACGCGACCCGCGTTCTCCAGCGACTGGTTGAGCGTCGCGCCGCTGCCCGGCACGCGCACATCGCGCCAGAACTCCTCGCGCAGCTCGGGAATCCGGTTGAGCAGCAGCTTGAGACCGTCAGCCGTGCGGGCCATGCCGCAGTACTCCCACATCAGCCGGCCGAGCTCGCGGTGGAAGTCGGACACGCTGCGGCTGCCGTTCACCGACAGCAGCGCATCCTGCCGCCGCGCGACTTCGGCCTCTGCGTCGCGGAAGGCGGCGTGCGACGTGTCGACGGTCGGCGGCTTTGCCGTGGCCAGGTAGTCACCGACCGTGAGCGGCACGATGAAGTAGCCATCGGCGAGGCCTTGCATGAGGGCGGACGCGCCGAGGCGGTTCGCGCCGTGATCGGAGAAGTTCGCCTCGCCGATCGCGAACAGGCCGGGCACGGTCGTCATCAGGTTGTAGTCCACCCACAGGCCGCCCATCGTGTAGTGCGGCGCTGGGTAGATGCGCATCGGCACCTCATACGGGTTGTCGCCCGTGATGTTGCGGTACATCTCGAAGAGGTTGCCGTAGCGATCGGCGATGACGTCCCTGCCCAGGCGCTGGATGGCATCGCGGAAGTCCAGGTACACGCCGACGCCGCTCGGCCCGACGCCGCGTCCCTCGTCCACCATCTCCTTGGCGCGCCGCGAGGCGATGTCGCGCGGGGCGAGGTTGCCGAAGCTCGGGTAGTAGCGCTCGAGGTAGTAGTCGCGCTCGCTGTCCGGGATCTCGTGCGGCGCCCGCCTGTCTCCCTGCTGCTTCGGCACCCAGATCCGGCCGTCGTTGCGCAGCGACTCGCTCATCAGCGTGAGCTTCGACTGGTAGTCGCCGGACGGCGGAATGGATGTCGGGTGGATCTGCGTGTAGCACGGGTTCGCGAAGCCTGCGCCGCGCTTGTAGGCGCGCCAGACGGCCGTGACGTTCGAGCCCTTGGCGTTGGTCGACAGGTAGAAGACATTGGAGTAGCCGCCGGTGCCGAGCAGCACGGCATCGGCGACGTGCGACTCGATGCGCCCCGTCAGCATGTCGCGCGTCACGATGCCGCGGGCCACGCCGTCGATGACGACGAGGTCGAGCATCTCGTGACGCGTGTACATCTTCACCTTGCCGGCCGCGACCTGGCGCATGAGTGCCTGGTAGGCACCCAGCAGCAGCTGCTGGCCGGTCTGACCGCGCGCGTAGAACGTGCGCGAGACCTGGGCTCCGCCGAAGCTGCGATTGGCGAGATAGCCGCTGTACTCGCGGGCGAACGGGACGCCCTGTGCCACGCACTGGTCGATGATGTTCAGGCTGATCTCGGCCAGGCGATGAACATTGGCCTCGCGTGCGCGGAAGTCACCGCCCTTCACCGTGTCGTAGAACAGCCGGTAGATGCTGTCGCCGTCGCCCTGGTAGTTCTTGGCGGCATTGATGCCGCCCTGCGCCGCGATGCTGTGCGCGCGTCGTGCGCTGTCCTGGAAGCAGAAGTTCCGGACGTTGTAGCCCAGCTCGGCGAGCGTCGCGGCAGCGGCACCACCGGCGAGGCCGGTTCCGACCACGATGATCTCGTATTTCCGCTTGTTCGCGGGATTGACGAGCTTCAGGTCGAAGCGATGCTTCGTCCACTTGTCCTGGATCGGGCCGCTCGGGATCCTTGCGTTCAGCTCCATCGCTCTACCGCACGAAGCCGGTCAGTACGGCGACCGGAAACGAGATGTTGGCGAGCACGATCGCCAGCGCGAGAATCGCGGCGATCGGACGTCGCAGGTGGTTGTACTTCTCGTTGTTCGCACCCAGCGTCTGCAGCATGCTCCAGAAGCCGTGGTACAGGTGCAGCCCCAGCGGGATCATGGCTGCGATGTACGCCACCGAAACGGGCACACTCTGGAATCCCACGACGAAGTTGCGATACACATCGCCGTGCACGAAATCCGGGTGTGCGTTGCCGAACGTGAAATGCATCAGGTGGTAGATCACGAACAGCAGGATGATCACGCCGCCCCAGCGCATGGTACGTGAGGCGTAGCTGAAGACGAGATCGCCGTCCCACTGCCTGTAGCCGACCTTGCGGGCGCGGTTCGCGCGCACGGTCAGCAGATACGCCGCGGCGAGGTGGGCTATGAGGGCGACGATGAGGCCGATGCGGAGCAGCCAGAGAACCTGGCTCTCTCCGAAGAACGGCTTGCCGAAGGTGCGCAAACCCTCGGCGTATCCGTTGAACGCTTCCGGCCCCTGGTAGACCTTCAGGTTGCCGAGCATGTGAAAGAGGACGAACAGAATCAGGATCGTCCCCGATACCGCCATGGTGATCTTCTTCCCGACCGTCGATCCCCAGAGCGACTGTGCGCGTCGCATCCTTGCTCCCGCGTTATGCCCGCAGCGCCGCGCTCAACCGAGCGCGGCCATCGTTTCGCGAACGGCCTCCGCCGACTTCTCCAGTGCTGCCTTCTCGTCCGCGGTCAGCTCCACCTCCAGCACCTGCTCGAGGCCGTTGCGACCCAGCTTGACCGGCACGCCGAGGAACAGCCCCTCCATGCCGTACTCGCCCTCGAGCCACGCAGCGCACGGCAGGATGCGCTTCTTGTCCTTGACGATCGCTTCGGCCATCTGGACCGCCGCGGCGGCCGGCGCGTAGTACGCGCTGCCCGTCTTGAGCAGCCCGACGATCTCCGCGCCGCCCTTGCGCGCGCGGTCGACCAGTGCGTCGATCCGATCCTGCGCGAGCAGCTGCGTCAGCGGAATGCCGCTCACCGTGGTGTAGCTCGCGAGCGGGACCATGGTGTCCCCGTGACCACCGAGCACCAGCGCCTGGATGTCCTCGACGCTGACGTCCAGCTCCAGCGCGATGAACGAGCGGTAGCGCGCGGTGTCGAGCACGCCCGCCATGCCGATGACACGCTCGCGCGGGAAGCCGGTCGTCTCCTTGCACACGTACGCCATCACGTCCAGCGGATTGCTGATCATGATGACGATCGCGTCGGGCGAGTGACGCTTGATGTTCTCGCTCACCTCGCGGACGATCTTCGCGTTCGTGTTGAGCAGGTCGTCGCGGCTCATGCCCGGCTTGCGCGCGATGCCCGCCGTCACGATGACGATCTGCGAGCCGGCCGTGTCCGCGTAATTGTTGGTGCCGATGACACGCGTGTCGAAGCCCTCGATCGGCGCCGACTCCCACTGGTCCAGCCCCTTGCCCTGCGGCACCCCCTCGAGGATGTCGATCAGGACCACCTGACGCGCCAGCTCCTTCAGCGCGACACCCTGGGCAGCGGTCGCGCCGACGTGGCCGGCACCGACCACCGTGATCTTGTCTACCATGTTCCGAACCCGATGTATGTGAACCGGCAAGCGCCGGGAACAGACTGCGGCAAACTAGGAAGGTGTCATGCCGTGGTCAAACGGGGATCAGCCGCCGACCTGCGAGAGTGCCTGGAGCCCGCCGGAGCCGGCGGCGCTCCCCTGCACCAGCCAGTGGCGCTCGGGTTTGATGGCGAGGGTATGCTCGATGAGGGGGCGCAGCGGTTCGCCGCGACGGAGCGGGTCGCGAAGATCCGTCTCGATGTCGCCGAACAGGCACGGGCGCAGCCGTCCGTTCGCGGTGAGGCGCATGCGGTTGCAGCGATCGCAGTAGTTGTGACTCATCGGCGTGATCACGCCGACCGTTCCGGGCGCACCGGCAAAGCGGAAGTACGTGGCTGGTCCGCTGCCATCGGGTCCTGCCACGGGATCGAGGGCGCCAATGCGCCGCACGCGATCCAGCATCTCCCACGCGGGGATGTACTCGCGCTCCGAGACATCCAGGTTCGCGCCGACCGGCATCACCTCGATGAAGCGGATGTGCCACGGCCGTTCGAGCGTGATGCGCGCGAAGTCCTCGATCTCGTCGTCATTGCGTCCGCGCATCACGACGACGTTCACCTTGATCGGCTCGTACCCGGCACGCTCGGCGGCAGCGAGCCCGGCGAAGATGCGCCCGTGTGCGCCGGGCCGGCGGGCGATCGCATCCACGCGCTCGGGGCGCAACGAGTCCAGCGAGACGTTGATGCGACGCACGCCCGCATCGCGCAGTGCGAGCGCCTGCTCCTCGAGCAGCACGCCGTTGGTCGACAGGGAGAGATCCTGGATGCCGGGCGTCGCAGCAATCTGGCGCGCCAGCGTGTGCAGGTCGCGGCGCACGAGCGGCTCGCCACCGGTCAGGCGCACACGACGCAGCCCCATCGCGGCCATCTCGCCCACGATCTGTGCGATCTCCTCGTAGCTGAGGATCTCCGAGCGACCGAGCCAGGCCAGCCCCTCCAGCGGCATGCAGTAGACGCAGCGCAGGTTGCACTTGTCGGTCACGGAGATCCGCAGGTACTCGATGCGCCGGCCGAAGCCGTCACGCATCGCAGCCCCCTGCTCTGCATCGACGACCGGCAGTGCGCGGGCGTCAGTCATGCGCCACCTCCGGCACTGCACCTTCCAGCCACGCTTCGTCACCACCGACGTAGCGCTCCTGCTTCCACACCGGCAGTCGCTGCTTGATCTGCTCGATCACGTAGCGGCACGCGTCGAACGCCTGCTCCCGGTGCGGCGATGACACCGCAATCGCAACACTCGCCTCGCCCACGCGCAGCTCGCCCGTGCGGTGCACCACGGCGACACGGTCGCTGCCGGCACGAGCGGCAGCCTCCGCGCCGATCTCCGCCAGCACTCTGTCCGCCATCCCCTCGTAGGCACTGTAGTGGACACCGCGCACGCTGCGCCCTTCGTTGTGGTCGCGGACCACCCCGATGAACAGACAGACCGCGCCGTCCGCGTCGCTGCCGACGTGGCGCAGCACGCTCTCGGACGAGATCGGGTCGGACGTGATCGCCGTGTACATGCCGCTCACCCGCCCGCAACGGGCGGCAGCAGCGCGAGCTCGTCCCCCGCCGAGAGCCGCGTGCTCAGCGATGCGTAGACCTGGTTCACAGCAACGACCGGCTGCGCCGGGATGCGTGAGCAACCGCTGCCGCGTGACCGGAGCGCGTCGACGGCATCCGCGGCCGTGGCCTCGGCAGGCAGCTCGAGCTCCAGCTCGCCGGTGCCGGCCAGCTCGCGGTAGAGGGCGAAGAGAAGGAGGCGTACGCGCATCGGATCCGGAGTGTAGACGTGCAGGCGCCCGAGTGGCAACGCTGCAGCAGTCTCGAACTCCTGTGCGACCGGCAAGTTCCCGGCCGGGGATGCAAACCGTGCGACCGGCTGGTTCCCGGCCGGGATGCAAAAAACCCGATGCCCCGCCGCGACGGTGGTTCGCGAGCGGGGCATCGGATCAGGGCTGGCAGGGTCAGACGGGAACGTGCGTCCCTTCCGAAACCTGGACGCGCAGATCCTTGGACGGCTTGAAGATCGGCACCGCCCGCGCCGGCACCTCCACGGGATCGCCCGTGCGCGGGTTGCGCGCCATCCGCGAGCGCCGCTTGCGCACCTTGAAGGTGCCGAACCCGCGGATCTCGATGTGCTCGTGGTCCGCCATCGCATTCTTGATGGCATTGAGCAGGCCGTCCACCACCAGTGCACAATCCTTCTTGGTGATCCCCGGGCCGATGGCCTCGGCTACCTGCTCGACGAGGTCGGCTTTCGTCATCTCTGCCCTCCCCTGGGCGTTGTGGTCATTCCGGTACGGACTGCCGCCGCGATCCGTCCGGCATCAGCGTCGCCGTTCACCACGGCACGACGTACTTGAGAGAGGGTGTGGCGTCGCCGACACCCAGCGGGGCGAGCTCGCGCAGCCGGCCGAGCGGCGTGCGCGCGAGCAGCACATCCATCAGCGTCGGCGCGTCGTCTTTCCTGCGCAGCAGCGACGGCTCAGAACCGAGCCCGGCCATGCGGCCGGCGATGGCCACCGCATCCGTCAGGTTGCCGATCCCGTCGACCAGCCCCAGTGCAGCCGCCTGCCGCCCCGAGATCACCCGGCCGTCGGCGACCGCGAGCACCTGCCCGCGCGAAAGACCGCGCTCCTCCATCACCGTTTCCACGAACTGCCCGTAGACATCCTGGATCAGTGTGTCGAGCAGTGCCCGGTCGCCCTCCCCCATCGGGCGGAACGGCGAGCCGATGTCCTTGTGCTCGGAGCTCTTCACCACCTCCACCTGCACCCCCACTCTGTCCATCAGCTCCGCGGCGTTCGGCAACTCCATGATCACGCCGATCGACCCCGTCATCGTGCCGGGCAGAACCAGGATCGAATCCGCCGCCAGCGCCACCAGGTAGCCCCCCGACGCTCCGACACCGCCGATCGACGCGATGACCGGCTTCCCCTCGTCACGCAGGCGCCGCAGCTCGCGGTAGATGCTCTGCGAGGGGCCGACCACGCCGCCTGGAGAGTTGATCGCAACCACGAACCCCTTGACACTCGCGTCGTCGCGATACTCCTCGAGCTGTTCCAGCAGATCCCGGTCGTCGGCGATCACACCGTCGATTTCGATCAGCGCGATCCGGTCACCCAGCCGCAGGCCGTCGCCACCCCGTATCGCCAGGATGACGCCAGTCAGGACCATGAGCGTAAGTATCGAAAAGGCGAGGACCGTCAGTGCAGATCGCCGAGTCACGCACCACCGCGCTGGAAGCTTGTATCTCCTTGGATTTCCAGCACCTACAGTAATGTGGCGCGGGCGCCGGAGTCAAGAGTTTCGTGTCCGGGCAGGAACCGCCGAAGATGAGACCCCATCAGGGGTTACGTGGCATCCGCGCCACAAACGGTCCTGCGCGCGCACCGGAGCGACCGGCCTACCCCCGCTTCCCCTTCCGACGCGCCATGGCCTCGGCGAACTGATCGAACAGGTACAGCGAATCGTGCGGGCCAGGAGCAGCCTCGGGGTGGTACTGGACACTGAAGACCGGCAGCTCCCGGTGCTCCAGCCCTTCCATCGTCTGGTCGTTGAGGTTGAGGTGGGTCATGCGCAGTGCAGGCGCGCCCTGCACCCCGTCGTCGCCCTCACGCCGTACGGCGAAGCCGTGGTTCTGCGCCGTGATCTCGATCGCCCCGTCGCTGAGCCGGCGAACGGGATGATTCCCGGCGCGGTGGCCGTACAGCAGCTTGTACGTCTGGCCGCCGTAGGCGCGGGCGATGAGCTGATGGCCGAGGCAGATGCCGAACACCGGGACACCCCGCTCGGCAAGCCGGCGGATGGTGTCCAGCGCCTGGCCGACGGCGTCCGGGTCCCCTGGCCCGTTGGAGACGAAGAAGCCGTCCGGCTCCATCTCGAGCACGGCTTCCGGGGGCGTTCCCGACGGCAGGGTCGTGACGCGCGCGCCGCGGTCCGCAAGCAGCTCCAGCGAGTTCCGCTTCACACCGAGGTCGTAGGCGAGGACGTGAAACCGCTCGGGACCCTGTGCGGCAATCTCGTAGGGCTCGGGCGTAGACACGCCGCAGGTGAGATCGAGTCCTTCCATGCGCGGGTGCGCGAGGATCTTTTCGCGCAGGTCCGACTCATCCACGCTGGCCGGCGCAATGCCGGCGCGCATCGCACCGGCGCTGCGCAGGTGGATGGTGAGCGCCCGTGTGTCGACGCCGGTGAGACCCACGACGCCGGCGGCGCCCAGGTAATCATCGAGTGAGCGGGTGCCGCGCCAGTTGCTCCAGGCCTCCGCCACCTCGCGCACGATGAAGCCGGCGACCTGGACGGCGCGCGACTCCTCGTCCTCCTGGTTCACACCGTAATTGCCGATGAGCGGGTAGGTCATCGTGACGATCTGCCCGGCGTACGACGGGTCGGTGAGTACTTCCTGGTAGCCCGTCATCGATGTGTTGAACACCGCTTCGCCGAGCGATGTCGTCTGGGCGCCCATCAGGTCACCGTCGAAGCGGCGCCCGTCTTCCAGCAGCAGGTATCCAGGTGTGCGCAAGGATCTCTCGCGGATGTCGCAAAGCTTGAATTCGCGAGAAGTTACCGCACAACGCCGACCTCCGGCAAGACGCGGAGCCGCTTCAGGCACCATCGAGCGCGTGAATGGACAATCGTGCGGTCGTCACTACCTTTCCGCATGCAGACCGTCTTCATCTACGCCGACGAATCGTGCCTCGGAAACCAGTTCGTCGACCGCGACAACCCCGGTGGGGCCGCCGGTCTCGTCGAGTTCTGGACGGGTGAGCGCTGGGAGCGGCGAGACTACTGGTTGAGCGAGCCCGGCACCACCAACAACCGGATGGCGCTGCGCAGCGCAATTGCCGGCCTGGAGTCACTCCGGCGTCCCTGGCATGTCACGTTCACCTCCGATTCCCAGTACCTGGTGCGCGGCATGCGCGAATGGGTGCACGGCTGGAAGCGACGCAACTGGACGCGCAAGGCCGGTCCCATCGAGAACCTCGAGCTGTGGCAGCAGCTCGACCGCGTCGCGCGCCCGCACACGATCGAGTGGGAGTGGGTGCGCGGTCACGCCGGCCATCCACAGAACGAATACGCCAACGTGCTCGCGATCCGCGCCGCCAGGGAGCAGAGCAGCTCCGACGGCCTCGTTCCGTCCCGCTTCGAGGAGTGGCTGGAGGAGCAGCGCAGCAAGCGTCAGAAATACTTCGATTTCTTCGAGCACGCGGCGCCGCAGGGCTGAGCATGAGGCTGGCCACGCACGTGTGACGCACACGCAAAAAGCCCCCGGAGCGTCTTTCACGGTACGCTCCGGGGGCCTTTTTTCCGCTGGCGGGAAGCCGCACTTGGTTCGGTGTCGCACGTGACTGCGACTGGCCTGCCTCCCTTTCCCTCGTCGCGCGGTCTGCGACTCAGGAGCTCCGCGGGTCCCGCGGAGTACTGGCTGCGTCCAGCGACCTCGCAGCCGGTCCGCTCGGGGCCGAACCCTCCCTCACGGACTGCCCGTCGGCTTCCCGACGAGCTCGCCTGAAACGGTTGCGACCGCATTCCGTCAGGCGCAAATCCACGATAACCACGCCCGGCGAGGGTTCACAAGTCTTTCGGGGTTCGTTCGTATCTTTGTGCAGCAAACGCATTTACGACTAGGGCGAGCGCGAGCGCTGGGGCGAGGCGTCAGCCATTGACGCGCGATGCCCCCTCACCGCTAGCGCCAGCGCTCGTCCTCGCGCTGCGCCGTAACAACCATCTCACGTTGGAACACGTGCGCGAACTGCGTCGCGACCGCATCACACACGCCCGACATGGCGGGCGTCTCTGCACCCAGGATCCGCGCGAGCGAAGTCACGCCGCGGTCGGCAATGCCGCAGGGAACGATGGCGCCGAAGTAGGAGAGGTCGGTGGTGACGTTGAGGGCGAAGCCGTGCGAGGTGATCCAGCCACTGGAAACGCGGAC
Source organism: Longimicrobiales bacterium (assembly GCA_035764935.1). Lineage (NCBI taxonomy): Bacteria > Pseudomonadati > Gemmatimonadota > Longimicrobiia > Longimicrobiales > Longimicrobiales bacterium. Next base: position 13,556 of record DASTYK010000181.1, read on the forward strand.
ACCGATCGCGCAGATCTTCTCGTCGCCGACCCAGACACCGGTGAGGCCGGCGATGCGTCCTGCGGCGATGTCCCAGGTACGCAGTGAGCGGATGATGGCTTCTTCGATGTCGCGAACGTAGCGGTGCAGGTCGCAGCGGTCAGGCTTGAGGTCGAGGATGGGATAGCCGACGAGCTGGCCGGGACCGTGATACGTGACGTCTCCGCCACGGCCCGTCTCGAACAGCTCGATGGCACCGGCCGCGCGCTGTGCTTCGTCGAGCAGCACGTTGGACGCGTGACTCGATGTTCCGAGGGTGATGACGTGCGGATGCTCGAGCAGCAGGAGCGTATCATCGATCCCGTTTGCCCGGCGCTGCACGACGAGCTCCTGCTGGAGCTCGAGGCCGCTCGCGTACGGGACGCTGCCCAGCCATGAAACGCAGAGGCGGCGTGACACGGAG
>DASTYK010000182.1 GCA_035764935.1 Longimicrobiales bacterium
CCATCTGCTCGAGGTGGAAGAGCGGATCGCGTACCCCCACGTCGCGCAGCGCGGCGATGATCTTGCCTGGCTCGGCGCCGGCACGTGCCCGCCTCACGCCGACGATCTGCGACTCGCCGCGGCCGCCGAGCTCGAGGCCGGCGAGCGGCCTGCCGAGACCTTCGGCGAGCGCCCGCACCAGCGAGCTCTTGCCGACGTAGGGCGGGCCGACGATGCAGGGGATCGGACCGACCAGGTCGCCGCGCAGCCGGGCAACCGCGATCTGGTCGAGGAGTCGCTCCTTCGGCTCCTCCAGTCCGAGCAGCGCCTCATCGAGCGCCTGCTGCACGCGCGAGAGATCGATCTCCTGGGGCGGTGGTGCCGCGGTCGAGCGCCACGGCAGGTGGACGAGCCAGTCGACGTACGTGCGGATCTCGCTCGCGTCGGGACCGGTCGGCGTCGTGCGCAGCCGCTCGATCTCGGTGCGCGCCTCGGCGGTCACGCGCGCCGGCAGGTCCGCGGCCTCGATGCGACGGAGGAAGTCGATCACCTCCCGCTCGACCGGATCCACCTCGCCCAGCTCGGACTGCAGCATCTTGATGCGACGCCGGAGCGCCTGCGCCCGGTCCGCGGGTGTCTGCTGGTCCGCCGGCTCGCCGCGCTCCGCTGCCTCGGCCTCCGCAGTCCGCGCGGCCTCCTGCTCCGCCTGCAGCTTGCGCACGCGGTCCAGCTGGTAGTCGAGTTCGCCGTATGCGTACTGCAGCCGATCGCGCACATCGAGCATCTGCAGCACCTGGTCCTTGCCGGCCACGGTGAAGTTGGTGAGCGTCGCGACGAGGTCGGCGAAGCGACCGGGGTCGGCGAGGTTCATGCGCAGGATGCGCGGCACCTCGCGCGGAACGCGCTCGACCTCGGCGGCAAGCGGCTCGAGCACGGTGAGGATCCGTGCGATCAGGTCCTGTGCGGCCTCGTCGGGTGCCGGCACCTCCATTGCGGGCTCGACGCGCGCCGTGAAGTAGCCGTTCGACTCGACCACGTCGCTCAGCACGATGCGCTCGATCCCCTGCACGGTCGCCTGCACCGTGCCGCCCGGCATGTTCAGCCGGTCGGAGACGCGGACCCGGACGCCGACCTTTTCGAGCGACTTCGGGTCGAAGGGGTCGTCCGGCTCGCCAGGCGCCACGACAAACGCCGACATCAGCGTGGCCTCCGGGTACGCGCTCAGCATTTCCAGCGTGGAGGGGATGCCGATCTGGACGCCGATGACGCCGAACGGGTAGACGACCGTGGAGCGGAGTGGAAGGACCGGGAGCCGGTCGGCTGAGGGTGTCACCTGCTTGGTGCGTCGCGTCGGCATTTCACTCCTGGCAGGGTGCCGTGTCGCGCGCGTTCAGCGGGCGACGGTTCATAGAGTCGGAATCGTGCGCTGCCTTGCCGCTGCCGTGTGTTGCACCATCGAGTCCAGCTCGCTGAAGAACCGGAACAGGTGCTTCGCCGTGCGGTGGGGTGACAGCTTCGTGTCGCCCCAGGCCGCGGCTTCCGCATCGACGCGCGTCTGGGCGTCGCGGTCGAGACCCACTCGCAGGATCACCCGGTCAGTGGCAGCCGGCCAGCGCCTGTGTGCCTCTGCAGTGATGATGCCGTCGTGATCGTCGGAGCTGACCACGCGCCAGCCCTTCAGTGCGCCGTCGGCCAGCGCGAGCGCGGCCTGCCACACGTCCTCGAACGGAATCGCGTACGTACGACCGCGCAGGCGCCCATCCTCGTGGGTGGGCGCCGTCCGCACATCGACGCGGGGCAGGCCTCGCGGGTTCATCCGCCGATCAGCTCGAAGGTGATGGTGACACTTGCGCCGATCTCCAGCTCGCCGCCCTGCACGGGTGTCGAGGCGGCCATCGCATCCATTGCTACACCGCGGTACGCCGGCATGGGCGGCGGCGGAGGGGCGTAGCCACCCACCTGGATGCTGAGCGGCTGGCCGAGCTGCTGGCCGGCAGCCTGCGCGGCGGCAGTCGCCTGCGCCCGCGCCTTCTGTACCGCCTGCTGCAGCGCCTCGTTGTACGCGGCATCGGAATCGCGCAGCACGAACGAGGTCCCGTCGACGCGGTTCGCGCCGGCATTCAGGGCGGCATCGATCACGCCACCCGTACGCTGTACGTCGTCGACCTCCACGCGCACCATGTTGATGGCGCGGTACCCGACGATGCGCGGCTGCCACTCCTCCATCCGCGGCTCGCGCGGCGGCTGCGAGTAGACCGGCTGCAGGTCGTAGGTCACGGTGCGGATGCGCTGCTCGGGAATGCCGGCGCTGCGCAGCGCATCGATGACACGTGTCATCCGCTCCGCGTTCTGGCGTGCTGCCTCCTGCGCGTTCTCCGCCTGGCTCTCGACCGCGAGCATGATCACAGCACGGTCCGGCGCCCGCTGCACGCTGGAGTATGCGGTGACCGTGATCGAGCGCGGCGGGCGCTCCTGTGGCTGCTGCGCTGCAGCAATGGCCGGCACCGCCAGCAGCAGCAGCGCCGCGAGTGTAGTCCTGCGCATGGGATTGCCTCCTGCGGCGCCGGGCGCCGCCTTTCGACGTTTCCAAGGTATCCCGCGACCGCGTCCGCCGCGAGCGGGTTTCGAGGCTGGCCGGCGTCCTGCTATGTTCCGCGCCGCACCGGACCGTCGGCCCGCGCGTCGCAAGAACCGGACGCTGCCCGGCCTCTGCTATCCAGGACGTACGAGCCGCCGGAACTTGCACATCGATCCGTTCCCGAGTGGAGGAAGCACGTGAAAGTCATCATCCCGCTGGCCGGCAAAGGCACCCGCCTGCGGCCGCATACGCACGTCACACCCAAGCCGCTGCTGCGGGTCGGCGGGAAGCCGGTGATGAGCTACATCCTCGACGACCTGAAGAAGCTCGGTGTGAAGGAGATCGTCTTCATCACCGGCCACCTGAAGGAGACGATCGAGGAGTACATCCGCGACGAGTACCCGGAGTTCACCGCGCACTTCGTCGAGCAGAAGGTGCAGGACGGCACGGCCGGCGCCGTGCGCCTCGCCCGGCCGTACGTCGACGAGGACGTGCTCATCATCTTCGTCGACACGCTCTTCGACGCGGACCTCTCCCTGGTGCAGCGCCTGCCCGACGACCTGGCCGGGGTGATCTGGGCCAAGGAGGTCGAGGATTACCAGCGCTTCGGCGTGATCGTCACGGACAGCGACGGCAACATGAAGCGCATCGTCGAAAAGCCGCGTGATCCGATCTCCAGGCTCGCCAACATCGGCCTCTACTACATCCGCGACCACGAGCTGCTGTTCAAGGGGATCGAGGACGCGTGCGGCGGCCCCCGCGGCCCGGGCCGCGAGTATTACCTGACTGACGCGTTCCAGTACATGATCGACCACGGCGCAAAGATCCGCGTCGAGCCCGTGCAGGGGTGGTACGACGCCGGCCAGGTCGACACCATCCTGGAAACGAACCGTCACCTGCTGGAGAACGCAGGCCGTGCCCTCGAGCCGGAGGGCGGCAGGAACGTGCGGGTGCACCGTCCCGTCCGCGTGGCGGAGGGGGTGCATCTCGAAAACGTCGAGATCGGCCCGAACGTCACCGTCGAGAGCGGCTCGACACTCCGGAACGTGAAGATTTCCGACTCCATCGTCGGCGCGGACACGACGATCGAGGATTCGGCGCTGCAGCGCTCACTGGTCGGGGATCACGTTAAGATCCGGGCGTTCAGTGGTTCGGCCAATGTGGGGGACCATTCGGAACTGCTCGGCGGCGACTGAGTTTCTCTTATTCACCGCTGAGGCGCGGAGGGCGCGGAGTTTCTTTCACACAGAGGTCACAGCGGACACTGAGTCAGCCCTGCGGTGCTTCGCCAGCTTGCGGCGCACGGAAGCGCCCTGTTTGATGTAGTTGCTTACTGGCACCGCGCAGGGGACGAAGCGCCGGTCACGTTACGTGCCGCGAAGCAACTACTAGAAAAAGAATGCTTCCATGCAGCGAACTGACGTATGGCGGCGAATCAGACTCAGTGTCCGCTGTGACCTCTGTGTGAAAGAAACTCCGCGCCCTCCGCGCCTCAGCGGTGAAAACAATCCGTCAGCACCCTAAGATGCAGCCGCACCGACGACGGTCAGCAGCAGCCGCTCCAGGCCCTCCGCTCCGCCTTCATCGCTGTACCACTCCTCCAGTGTATGCATGCCGCCGGACTCGCCACCGGCGCCGATCGCGATGCCGGGGATGCCGAGCGAGATGGGCACGTTGGCATCCGTGGAGGATGCGATCAGCTCCGGGCGCTCGCCGATCGCGCGGGTTGCGGCGCGGGCGGCACGGACGAGCGGGTGGTCGGCGGCAGTGATGCCGGCGGGCCGGGCGCCGATGCGCTGGAACTCGACGTCCAGGCCGTGACGGCCGACGCGCGCGGCGCGCGTCTCTTCCGTCATCACGGTGTGCACCGCCTCATCCATCCTGCGCAGCACCGCATCGTCCTCGCTCCGGATGTCGAGCTCCGCCCAGGCGTCAGCGGGGATCGCGTTGATGCTGGTGCCCCCCTGCATCCGGGCGACCGTGAGCGTCGTGCGCGGACGCGAGGGGAGCGGCATGGACGCGAGCCGCGCCATCGCGGCATTGAGTGCGTGCAGCGGGTTGGGAATGCCGTAGTCGGCCCAGGAGTGGCCGCCGGTACCCCGTACGGTGACACGCATGCGGATCGAGCCGACGGCACGGTGCACGATGCGCCGGAGGCCGGTACCGTCGACCGCTATGACAGCGGCGGCGCGACGCAGTGGGCCATCGTCGCGGAACAGGTGCTTCATCCCGCGCAGGTCGCCCGCCGCCTCCTCACCCACGGAGGCGACGAAGGCCACGGTGCGTTCCAGCTCGAGGTCGGTCTCGGCGAACACCCTCGCCAGTGCGAGCACCGCAGCCAGGCCGCGTACGTTGTCGGAGATGCCGGGCGCATGGATGCGGCCGTCACGCTCCTGGGGCGTGAGCGGTGTGTCCGCGGGGAACACGGTGTCCAGGTGCGCCACGACGGCGACGCAGCCGTCGAGCGCCCCCCGTGCCGCGATCAGGTTGTGCAGCTCGTCACAGGCGGGCTCGTAGCCGGCCGCCTCCAGGCGCGCCGCATACCAGGCCGCACGCTGCCCCTCGCCGAACGGCGGTGCGGGCACGGCAACCAGCTCGCGCATCTCGTCCACGACCGCGGCCGCCCGCTCGCGCAGCATCGCCCGTGCACGCGCAACCGGCTCGCTCGCCGCGAGGTTCTGCAGATTCACTGTCCTGTTCGCCATTGCGTTGACAATGCAGAGGCGTGCCGGCCATGTTGGCGGCAGTCCCCCGCCGGAGGTTGCAGTGCACGAGCAGCAACTGATCCACGACTGGAACGTCGCCGGCGATGCCGTCGACTACCGCACGCTCGGGCCCGTCGAGCTCGACGACGAAACACTGCGCGACGGTCTGCAGTGCCCATCCGTGCAGGACCCGCCCATCGACGCGAAGATCGAGCTGCTCCACTTGATGGCGGCACTCGGTATTCACACCGCCGACATCGGCCTGCCCGGCGCCGGTCCGCGCGCAGTCGCAGACGTGACGGCCCTCGCTCGCGAGATCGCCAGCGCGAAGCTGCCGATCGCTGCGAACTGCGCCGCACGCACGGTCCGCGCCGATATCGAGCCCATCGCACGGATCAGTCAACAGACAGGCGTGCCGATCGAGGCGTGTACGTTCATCGGTTCGTCCCCGATCCGCCAGTATGCCGAGGACTGGACACTCGAGCGAATGCTGCGCGCGACGGAGGAGGCGGTCCGCTTCGCCGTCGGCGAAGGGTTGCGGGTCATGTACGTGACGGAGGATACGACCCGCGCCCGGCCCGACGTCCTGAAGCAGCTCTACACGGCAGCGATCAATGCCGGCGCCACGCGCATCTGCCTGGCCGACACCGTGGGCCATGCGACGCCGCAGGGCGTGCGCCAGCTCGTTCGCTTCGTTCGGCGCGAGATCGTCGCCCCGAGCGGCGCCGACATCCGCATCGACTGGCACGGCCACCGGGACCGCGGCTTCGGACTCGCCAACACCTTCACCGCCATCGAGGAAGGCGTGAACCGCGTGCACGGGACCGGACTCGGCATCGGCGAGCGCGTCGGCAACACCGAGATGGACCTGCTGCTCGTCAACATGAAGCTGCTCGGCCTGCACGACCACGACCTGGCCCGGCTGGGCGAGTACGTCGACGCCGTGTCACGGGCGACAGGCGTGCCGATCCCCGTCAGCTACCCCGTGTTCGGCGCCGACGCGTTCCGCACCGGCACCGGCGTGCACGCAGCCGCCATCATCAAGGCTCGCATGAAGGGCGAGGACTGGCTCGCCGACCGCGTCTACTCCAGCGTGCCGGCTGCCGACTTCGGCCGCAAACAGATCATCGAGATCAGCCACGTCAGCGGCATGTCCAACGTCCGGTTCTGGCTCGCGGAGCACGGATTCGACGCCGACGATGAAGAGCTGTGCAGGCACGTGTTCGAGCTCGCCAAGCAGACCGACCACGTGCTCACCGAAACCGAAATCCGGACCTGGTGCCGCGAGCACCTCACCCGCACGACGAAAGTGACGCCATGAGCTCGTACTGGGCTTTCCTCGCCGACCCCGAAAGCTACGGCTGGGACGACCTCGTCAAAGAGAAGCGCGCCGTCTGGGACGGCGTGAAGAACGCAGCCGCACAGCGCAACCTCCAGCGCTGCGAAACGGGCGACGAAGTGCTCATCTACCACACCGCACCGGACAAGGCAGCGATCGGCATCGCACGCGTCGTGAAGACCGCCTACTCCGATCCGAAGAACGACAAGCTGGTCGTCGTCGACATCGAGCCGCTGCGCGAGCTGAAGCAGCGGATTCCGCTCGCTGACATGAAGGCGGACGACGTGCTCAAGGAGATGTCGTTCGTGCGGATGCCGCGCGTCGCAGTGCAGCCGATCACGAACGAGCAGTGGAAGCGTGTCCTGAAGCTCGGCGACTGATTTATTCCACGCGGTTTTTTTACCGCTGAGGGCACTGAGGGCGCGGAGAACTACGCTGAGGGTTCTACGTGGACAGGCAGCATCGACGACGCGTTACGTTCTGTCTTCTGAATTGCAGTGAAGCAGGCAGGCAAACGCGCGACAGACTGGACGGCGTCCGAAAAAACAACAACTGAAAACTCCGTGTCGTTCTCTGCGCTCTCTGCGCTCTCAGCGGTGAAATTCCGTTCCGAGACCTGGCGAGGAACACCGGGGAAAGGCCGGCTAACCGGGGCGGGCGTATACACCGCCCCGGCCCTTCAATCAGTCGACAGCTCCGTGGTCCTCGGTTCTGCCCTCTCCTTCATCTTCCGGTTTCTCAGATCCTCGATGATCCGTGGCAGATCACGAATGCTGATCGGCTTCTGAAGGAACGCGTCGGCCCCTGACTCCCGCCAGGGAACGTCGTGCTCGTCGACACAGCTGAACAGCACGACCACCGTGTCGCTGAACTGCGGGTCCTTGCGCAGCTCGTTGGAGACGGAGTGACCCAGCCGGCCGGGCATCATCACGTCCAGCAGCACAACGTCCGGCTCGAACTCGCGCGCTCGCGTCAGTGCCTCGGCCCCATCCAGCGCGTGCGTCACTTCGTATCCTGTAAACGCCAGCATCAGCGTGATCATCTCGGCGGTCAGCGGTTCGTCGTCCGCGACCAGAATGCGCCTTGGCATGCGCGCCTCCTCTCGCACCCGACACGCAGGTGCCTGGCGGGAGTGCTGCAGGGTGCGTGCCCGGTAGCCACCTAACTCGTTGTTTTCCCGGTATTTCGCGGATTTCGCGGGCCAGTCAGGACGACAGGAGCCAACTGGCTACCGAGAAGTAGATCAGCAGGCCGCTCACATCGACCAGCGTGGCGACCAGCGGGGCAGAGGCGGAGGCGGGGTCGAAGCCGAGGCGCTGGAGGATGAACGGCAGCATGGAACCGGCGAGGGTGCCGAAGATGACGACGCCGATGAGGGACGCGGCGATGGTCACGGCGAACAGGATCATCTCGGCGTTATCGGGCTGGCCGATCAGGGTGGCGATCCAGACGCGGCCGATGCCGAGCAGGGCGAGCATGATGCCGAGGACGAGGCCGACTGCGAGTTCGCGGCGCACGACGCGCCACCAGTCGCGCAGTCGCACCTCACCGACGGTCATGGCGCGGATGACCAGGGTGGACGCCTGCGAGCCGGAGTTGCCGCCGCTGGCGATGACGAGGGGCATGAAGACGGCGAGGCCTTTGATGGTCGTGACGAAGTTCTCGAAGCGTCCGACGGCGGTGGCGGTGAGCATGCCGCCGAAGAAGAGGATGACGAGCCAGGGCGCGCGCTTGCGGACGAGGTCGAAGAAGCCGATGCGGAGGTAGGGCTCGTCGAGCGCCTCCAGGCCTCCGTACTTGTGGATGTCCTCGGTTGCCTCTTCCTCGACGACGTCGACGATGTCGTCGACGGTGACGATACCCTTCATCCTCCCCTCAGCATCGACGACGGGGAGTGCGACGACGTCGTATTCGGCGAACAGGCGCGCGACGGCTTCCTGGTCCATCTCCTCGGGCACGGCGACCATGTCCTCGACGCGCATGATCTCGCGCACGGTGCGGTTGCCGGGGGCTGCGAACAGCTCACGGAAGGACACGACGCCGAGCAGCCGCTGCGCGCTGTCGAGGACGTAGATGTAGTAGAGCGTCTCCGCGTTGGTGCGCCCCTGGGCCTGCTTGCGCAGGTAGCTGATCGCCTCGTCGGCGGTCATGTCGGGCCGCACGCGCGCGAAGCGGGAGGACATGAGGCCGCCGGCCTCGTCCTCCTCGTACGCGAGCAGGGCAGTGACTTCGCGCCGGGTAGCGTCATCGAGCAGGCCGAGCAGTCCTGGCCTGTCCTCTTCGGCTGCTTCCTGGATGAGGTCGGCGGCGTCGTCCGGCGGGAGCAGTCGCAGCCAGAGGCGCCGCTCGGCGGGTGTGAGCGCGAGCAGCAGGTCGGCCTGATCGGATGAGGTCAGGTCGAAGAAGAACTCCTCGGCGTCCCCCGGCTCGAGGAGACGGAAGCCCGCAATGCGGTCCGGCTGGTCGAGCAGCCACCAGGCGTCGGCCAGTTCCGGCAGTCTGATCTCGCCCGCGGGCTGGAGCATGCGGTCCTGCGCAGATGAGTATGCGGGTCGCTCGGTGCGCCGAGTCTAGCGGGCAGCCGGGCCAGCGGCAACTGCAACAATCAGGTCACGACCGCAGGGACTGCAACGCATCCGGCGCCATTCGGCGACGCACCTGATACAACGGGTCACGCGCTGTGACCCTCCCGTTACGACCCTGTGAGTGGTCCGTCACCGTCGTTCTTCATCCTTGTGCCGGGCATGAAGACGTGCGCGTCGCGCGCGGCCCTCTGCCCGACGAATGAAAATCGGATGGAGAACACATGACTGGGAAACTCCGGTGCGTACTGATGGGCGCGCTGCTGTTGCTGGGGGCAGCCTCGGCGAGCGCGCAGCAGCCGGCAGGTCGTGTTGCGGGCCGCGTCGTCGACGCGCAGACCGGACTCGGTCTGCCCGGAGCGAGCATCGTCGTCGAGTCCACGCAGCAGGGCGTGCTGAGCGGCATCGATGGCCGTTATCTGCTGACCAGCGTGCCTGCGGGCGTCGTGTCCGTGCGAGTCGAGAGCATCGGCTACGGCACCAAGACGGTAACCGACGTCCGGGTGCGGGCGGACGAGGTGACGGAGCTGATCGTCACCGTGGATCCGCAGGCGGTCGAGCTGGAAGCGATCAGCGTGAGTGCGTCGGCGGAGCGGGGCAGTGTGAGTCGCGCGCTGGACGAGCAGCGCAATGCAACGGGCATCGTGAGCGCACTCGGCTCCGAGCAGATCGCGCGCAGCCCGGATGGCGATGCCGCCGCGGCGATGCAGCGCGTGAGCGGTGTCTCGGTGCAGGACGGCAAGTACGTGTTCGTGCGTGGTCTGGGCGAGCGCTACACGACCACCTCCCTCAACGGCGCGCGCATACCGAGCCCGGAACCGGAGCGCAAGGTAGTGCCGCTCGACCTGTTCCCCTCCGGGCTCCTGCAGAGCATAACGACGGCCAAGACGTTCACGCCGGACCTGCCGGGCGACTTCTCGGGCGCGCAGGTCAACATCCGCACACGCGAGTTCCCCGGTTCACGCCAGCTCACGATCTCGGCGGGCGGCGGTTTCAACAGCCGGGTGACCGGTCGCGACCTGTTTGCTGCGCCCACCGTCGGTGGCGAATGGCTGGCGTCGTCCGGCGATGCCCGTGCGCTTCCGCAGTCGGTCCGCAGCGCAGGTGACTTCACCGCGCCGATGGAGCAGGACGAGATCAACGCGATGGTGCGCTCGTTCCGCAACGCCTGGACACCGCAGCGGGCATCCGGCCGCGGCAACTCGTCTCTCGGCGTGTCGCTCGGCGGCACCGATCCGGTCCTGGGCCAGCCGATCTCCTATCTGCTGAGCGGCACGTACTCCTACGGCGAGGAGGTGCGCGATGCCGAGATACGGGCACGCGCGCTGCCCGGCGCGAACGGCCAGGTGACCGAGGTGGACCGGTTCACGGGATCGACGGGCCGCACCAGCGTGCTGTGGGGCGGGCTCGCAAACATCAGCACACTCGTCGGCGAGCACAGCCGCGTCTTCTTCAATGGCAACCTGAACCGGAGCGCCGACAACGAAGCGCGCTTCGAGGTCGGTACCAGCGAAAACCACGGCACCATGCCGATGGAGGTGCAGCGCCTGCGCTTCGTGCAGCGCACGGTCGGCTCGGCGCAGCTCGGCGCCGAGCACCAGCTGGGTGCAAGCCGAATCGACTGGAGCCTGACGGGTTCGGCAGTGCGCCGCTCCGAACCGGACCGCTCCGAGTTCGTGTACGCGCAGACGGTCGAGGGTGAGCCGATGCGATGGTTTGCAGCCAGCAACGAGGGTGCGGTGCGCACGTTCGGTGAGCTGGAGGAGAACAGCATGGAGGCGGCTCTCAACTACCGGCTGCACCTGGGCGCCAAGGCCCGTCACGCGCTGCAGCTCGGTGGGCTCTACCGCATGACCGATCGGGAGGCGGACAACCGTGCGTACAGCATTTCCGGTCGCTCGCTTCCCGCGGACGCACTGGCGCTGCCGGCGGAACAGATCATGGACGGTCGCTTCGCGGAGGCGGGCGACTCGTACTTCCGGCTGACCCCGATGAGCCAGGGCGGCTCCTACAGCGCAGAGGACAGGCTCGTCGCCGGGTACGGCATGCTGGAGCTGGGCCTCTCCGATCGACTGCAGCTGATTGCGGGCGCGCGCGTCGAGCGCTCCGAGCTCGACCTCGCGGCACAGGGCACGATCGGCTCCGAGGTCTTCACGGCAGCGCCGAGCTACACGGACGTGCTGCCCTCGCTGTCGCTGAACGTGGGGCTCACGGACAACCAGAAACTCCGCTTCTCCGCGTCACAGACGCTCGCCCGTCCGGAATACCGCGAGCTGGCAAACGTGCAGTATCGCGAAGTGCTGGGGGGCGAGAACGTCGTCGGCAACCCGGATCTCCGGCGCACTCTGATCCGCAATGCCGACATCCGCTGGGAATGGTACCCGAACCCCGGCGAGACCGTGTCGCTCGCTCTGTTCGCCAAACAGTTCGACGCGCCGATCGAGCGCGTGTACCGAGCGACGTCGGGCACCAGCATCGTGACGTACGTGAACGCCGAGGAGGCCGAGAACTTCGGTGTCGAGCTCGAGCTGCGGAAGCGGCTGGGCTTCATCGCGGAGCCGCTCGAAACGATCACCGCCTTCGCGAACGCGACAGTGATGGACAGCAGGATCCGCATCGGCCGCGAGGCGAGCAGCCAGACGAGCACCGAGCGGGCGATGGTGGGGCAGGCGCCGTACGTGGTGAACACGGGCCTCACGTGGGCGCCGGGCGCCGGCACGACGAGCGCGACGCTGCTCTACAACACGGTCGGTCGCCGCATCGTCAACGCCGGGGAGGTCCCGCTGCCGGACGTCTACGAGGAGCGTCGCGACGTGCTCGACCTGTCGTTCCGCACGACGCTGCCGGGCGGGCTGGGCGTGAAGATCGATGCGAAGAACCTGCTGGATGCACCGTACGAGCTGACGCAGGGCGCGGTCGTACGGGAGTCGTACCACTCGGGCCGCAGCTTCGGCATCGGCCTGACATGGCGGCCGTGAGGCCAGGCGCTCCTCCCGGCGGGGAGCCTGGTCCCGACCCCACGGGGCGGTCGTGAAACGAAGTGCCCCGGTCGCCCACGCGCGACCGGGGCACGTTGCTTCACCGTGCGCTCGTCGTGACACGACTGCGACCGATTGCTCACGTAACCGGCACACGCCGGCATTCAATTGCACTTGCTACTCCGACGGTCCTTTCAAATCTCGCAGGTGAAAACAGGATGATCAGAACAACGCGCTACGCGTCCTTGCTGATAGCCACGCTCGCGTTCGCGGCGTGCGACGACTCGGATCCCACGGGCGTCAAGCCGCTGCCCCCGCCGGGTGACGCAGCGGCCGTGATCGACGCCGACATCACGTCCAGCCGCACATTGCGCGCGGATACCGTCTACACCTTGAAGGGCTTCATCAAGGTGCCGGCCGGCGTGACGCTGACGATCGAGCCGGGCACCGTGATCCAGGGCGACTACAACACGATGGGCTCGTCGCTGTTCGTCCTGCGCGGCGGCAGGATCATGGCGTGTGGCACGGCGGACGCGCCGATCGTGTTCACCTCGTCGCAGCCGGAGGGACAGCGCAAGCCGGGCGACTGGGGCGGCCTGATCCTCGTCGGCAACGGCGTGATCAACCGCGGCGACCCGACGATCCTCGAGGGCACCGGCACGGGTGCCTCCAACCCTGAAGTGAACTACGGCGGCGGCACGGACAACACGGACAGCAGTGGTGAGCTGTGCTACGTGCGCGTCGAGTTCGCCGGGTATGCGACGGCGCCCGACGCCGAGCTCAACAGCTTCACGTTCGCGGGCGTCGGCAGCGGCACGAAGGCGGAGTACCTGCAGGCGATGGCGGGCCTGGACGACCACTACGAGTGGTTCGGTGGCGCGGTCGACCACAAGTATCTCGTCTCCTACGAGTCGGGCGACGACCACTACGACGCGTCGGAAGGTTACGTCGGACGGGTGCAGCACCTGATCGCCTATCAGTCGAAGGTGCTCGATCCCCGCACGGGTGCCGGCAACGTATCCAGCGATCCGCAGGGCTTCGAGATCGACGGCTGCGCCGGCGCCAACTGTCTGAACGGCCAGGACTCCGAGCCGCTGACGCAGCCGGTGTTCGCCAACTTCACGCTGGTCGGCACGGGCCCGGGCGTCGTGGATGCGACGTCGGGTGGCCACGGCGCGGTGATCCGCCGTGGCACCGCCGGCTTCTGGGTGAACGGCGTGCTCGCACGCTGGCCCAAATCCGCGATCTCACTGCGTGATGAGACGACCGCGGCTCGGCTGAGCGCGGGACAGCTCGGTGTTTCCAACATCGCGAGCATCGACAATGGGTCGCTGGTGCACACGTCCAGCTTCAGCGCGGCCCTGGACACCGCCGCGGTCGATATCCGGACCATCGACGGTGCTGCCGCGAGCGTCTTTGCGGCGCTGCCCGCGGATCCTGCAGCGGCCACGGACTTCGACTGGTCGTTGACCGGTTCGGTCGACGCCTTCGTGAGCGGCGGCGGCCTGCAGACCTTCACGGGCGAGCTGGCGGCATGGGCCGGCGCACACGTGACCGGCACGAGCTATCTCGGTGCCGCGGACCCGGCCGGCCCGAAGTGGTGGGAGGGCTGGACGATCTACGCGGACAACTGACCGCCGAACTCACACCGGCATGGCGGCGTCACGGGCGAAGCAGGCCCGTGGCGCCGGCCATGGTTTCTGGAGCAGGATGATGAATCGATTCGCTGCCTGGACACTGGCCGCACTGCTGCTCGCAGCCGCGTGGGTCGTGGCTGCCGGAGCCGAGCCCTCGGCACCACGAAGGGACAGCGTTGTTGCCGGCGATGTGCTGCTGCCGATGTCGGAGATGATTCGCCGTTTCCAGGAACCGCTGCCGCGGGTGGACGCGCTCGGTGAAGGCGCGGCCCCGTCACGCGACGCGCTCGTCGACGCATTCGCCGCCGCGGTCCGGGACAGCAGCGCCGCCCGACTGCGCTCGCTGCGGCTGGACGCCGCCGAGTTCGCCTGGCTGTACTTCCCGGAATCACGCTACACGGCGAAGCCGTACGAGCTGCCGCCGGAGACCCTGTGGATGCTGGTCGACCAGAACGGGCGCAAGGGTGAGACGCGCCTGCTGCGCTATTTCGGGGGCCACCGGCTCGACGTCTCGGGCTACACGTGTGAGGCCGAGCCCCGTCGCGAGGGGCCGAACACCTACTGGGAGCAGTGCACGCTCACGATTCGCGACGGCGGGGGGCCGCGCGAGATGCGGTTGTTCGGCTCGATCATGGAGCGGAGCGGCCGCTTCAAGTTCGTTTCCATGACCAACGACCTGTAGCCGCCGGTCTCTTCCCTGCCACGGAGCCGGCGTTGTGCTACTGTAACGAATGCGCAACGACGACTCCCGCTCCATTGACCCCGCAGGCGCTGCGGGCCATCCATACCCGATACGGAGATCGCACGAGCAGGACGCCGCGCCGCAGCGGGCAGAACCGCTTCGCGCTGCGGCGATCGACGTCGGCTCCAATGCGATCCGCTTTCTTGCCGCCGAGCTGGACGGGTCGGGCGGTCTCGCGACGCTCGCGTACGACCGGGCGGCGGTGCGCCTCGGCCACGACGTGTTCGAGACCGGGCGCATCGGGAGCGAGCTGCTGGAGGCCGCGGTCGCGGCGCTGGTGCAGTTCCGCGAACGGATGGACGCTCTCGGCATCACGCGCTACCGCGCCGTCGCGACCAGTGCCGTTCGGGAAAGCGCGAACGGCCCGGAGCTGATCGAGCGGGCACGGACCGCCGCGGGCATTGTCCTGGAGACGATCGGCGGCTTCGAGGAAGCCGAGCTGGTGCTGCGCGCGGTGCGCGCTCACGTACCCATCGCGAGCGCGCCGTGGCTGCTGGTCGACATCGGGGGCGGCAGCGTGGAGATCACGCTGGCGGATGCAGAGCGGATCCTGGACACGGCATCGCATCCTGCGGGTGCGGTGCGGCTGCTGGAGCAGTTCGGGCATGGCGATGCAGCGGACCTGCGCCGCGCCATCGAGGCGCGGGTCGCAGCGCTGCCGCTGCCCGGCGTGGCCGGACAGGCGGTAGCGGGCTTCGTTGCAACGGGGGGCAACAGCGATGCGCTTGCGGATCTGCGGGAGCCGCAGGCGGCCTCTCGGGGCGTGAGCCGCCTTTCGCTCGGATGGCTGCGCGAAACGATCGAGAGACTGGCAGCAGCGTCGCTCGAGGAGCGGATGAGCTGGGGACTTCGTGCGGATCGCGCGGACGTGATCCTGCCCGCAGCGATCATCTACGAGGGGTTGTGCACGCGGGCGCGCTGTGACGAGCTGTGGATCCCGCGCGTCGGTGTACGGGAGGGTGTGATCCTGGACGTCGCGAAGCATCGCAAGGTCGAGGGCGCATCGAACGGGTTGAACCAGGGGTAGCGAAGTGTCGGAGCAGGAGCACGCATCATCGCCGCACGAGGTGCCGGCGGACCTGAACAACGATCTGAACGCGCAGTGGGAACAAGCGCTGGAGCACCGCCGCCGGCTCCGTGAGCGCCAGCGGCAGCGCCGGTTGAGCCGCCTTCCAGGGGATCGGAATCCGCAGGGAGACCGGGAGCCCGCCGGCATTTAGGCGGGCGGACGACCCGGTCAGATCCCCAGCAGCCCCGCGACGGCGAAGGAGATCAGCGCGAGCATCCAGCCGCAAACGACGTCGCCGGGATAGTGAACGCCGAGGTAGCACCGACTGAGTCCGACGACGGCGGCCAGGGCAAGGCATGCGCCGGCAAGGGCGTCGGGCAGCAGGCTGGTCGCGCCCAGTGCTACGGACAGCGAAGAGGCCGCGTGGCCGGAGGGGAAACTGAAGCGGTCCGGCGGCTCGGCGAGCGCGGCTCCGACAGGGAGCGCAGGACGAGGCCGCGCGATCGTCCGCTTGAGCATCTGCACGAGAGCGTGGCTGAACACGAGCACGAAGGCAGCGGTCCAGCCGACGTCACTGCGTGCTCCGGCGCCCAGGAGCAGCAGCAGCACAATGCCCACCGTGACCGTTGCGTCGCCGAGATGCGTGAGTCCGCGCATCACCTTGACCAGCGGAGAGTGCCGGCGTGTGACCAGGTAGAGCAGCATGCGCTCGTCGCGATCGCGGATGTATACCAGCAGCGGTGCCATGGCTTCCTCCCCGTCCATCATCGCGACCGAACGTCTCACCGATCCTCCCTCCCTGTAACGAACGAGTCACGCACGTTCCTGTTTCAGGATCCCCGGGCCGACGAACGGCGCGGATTGCGCCAGCATGCACCCGCCGTCGTCGAATCGTTACATTCGAGTGACCCTGCATTGACCCGCATGCGATAGAACTCTACGGGAACCCGTGAATGGCGCGGGCAGCGCAACAGCAGGGGAGACGAGGCTCGGCAATGAGCACGGCAGCGGCAAAGGCGTCGCCGGCACGCATTCTGGTCGTCGAGGACGAGCGGGACATCGCGGCGCTGGTGGCGTATCACCTGACCAAGGAAGGCTACCGCGTCCGGACGGCGGAAGGAGGCGCGGAAGCGCTGGAAGCTGCGGCGTCCGAGCGACCCGACCTGCTCGTGCTGGACCTCATGCTTCCGGGCTTCTCCGGATACGATGTGCTGCAGGAGATCCGGCGTCGCCCGGAGCTGGCGGATGTGCCGGTCGTCGTGCTGACCGCGCGGCGGGACGAGGCGGACCGAGTGAAGGGACTCGAGCTGGGCGCCGACGACTACGTCACCAAGCCCTTCAGCCCGCGGGAGCTGGTGCTGCGCGTGGGTGCGGTGCTGCGGCGGGTGCAGTCACCCGCGGTCACCGGCACCGGCCGCGTGCTGCGGGGCGGGCCCGTGACCGTCGACCTGAACGCGATGACCGCCTTCGTGAACGACGAGCCGCTGGACCTCACACCTACCGAGTACCGCCTTCTGACGACGCTGCTCGAGCGGCGCGGCCGCGTGCAGTCGCGCCAGCAGCTGCTCGAGATGGCCTGGGACATCCATGCCCGCATCGAGACGCGCACGGTGGACATGCACGTGCAGCGGCTCCGGACGAAGCTTGGCGACGCAGGCTCCTGGATCGAGACCGTGCGCGGTTTCGGCTACCGCTTTCGTCAGCGTGAAGAGGGTGAATGAAACGCTGGCGCCTGCGCGTGGTCGTCCCGGTCGCGGTACTCCTGCTGACCGCCGCTGCTCTCCTCGCCGAGAGCCGGATCGGACCCGTGGGCGCCCTGCTGCTTGCAGCGCTCGGAGGCATCGTGGTCGGTAACCTGCTTGCCGAGCGGCTCGATGCGCTGCGCGCGGCGGTCCTCGAGCGTGCGCGCTCCGGCGGGCAACGCCTTCCAGGGTACAGGATCGCCGAGATCCACGCGCTCTCGAGCGTCATCGAGATGCTCGTCGGCGAATTCGCTGAGCGTACCGCATCTCTTGCCCGCGACCGCGACGAGCTCGCACTCCTGGTCAACAACGTCTCCGAAGGCATCCTGCAGATCGACGCGCAAGGACGCCTCGTGCGGGCGAACCCTGCTGCACATGCGCTGTTGCACCTGCCGCGTGACAGCAGTGGCGCGCAGGCGTCCGCAGTGATCCGGAACACCGAGCTGCGGCACCTGCTGGCGCGGGCGGCAGGCGGGGTCACCGTTGCTGCCGAGGAGATCGGGGTCGACGATCGGCGCCTGCTCGTGGCCGCGCGGCCGTTTCGCGACGGACCGTCGGCGGGCGCGATCGTCGCTTTCGCGGATCTCACCGAGCTCCGGCGGCTCGAGGGCGTGCGGCGCGAGTTCGTCGCCAATGTCAGCCACGAGCTGAAGACACCGCTCACCTCGATCCGCGGCTATATCGAGACGCTGCAGTCCGACGACGTGCCGGCCGAGACACAGCGGCAGTTCCTCGACGTCGTGCAGCGCAACGCCGAACGGCTGCACCACATCGTGGAAGACCTGCTGGACCTGTCGCGCGTCGAGTCCGGCAACTGGAAACCGGAGCTGCACGCGATCGATCCGCTCGAGATCGCACGCGACGTCTGGGCTGCCACGATCGAGCAGCAGCCTGCAGCCCGGGACCTGACCTTCACCGCAGGCGGCGACAACGCCCCGGCGATGGCGGATCCGGGTGCGCTCCGCCACGTGCTCGGCAACCTCTTCGACAACGCGGTTCGTTACACCCCGGCGGGCGGGCGCATCGAGGTTCGCGTATCGCAGGAAGGCGCTGTGCCGGGGCGCGCGAGGTTCACCATGATCGACGTGCGCGACACCGGCGCGGGCATCCCGCGCGACGCGCTGAGCCGTGTCTTCGAGCGCTTCTACCGGGTCGATCCGGCACGTTCCCGCGCCGAAGGGGGTACCGGTCTCGGCCTGTCCATCGTGAAGCACCTCGTCGAGGGCATGGACGGCACTGTCTCCGCCCAGAGCGAGCTGGGGAAGGGGACGACGATCCGGATCCGGCTGCCGGCAGCGGCAGCCATCACACTGGTACAACAGAAAAACGCAGGATGACGCAGCATACGACGTCCGACGCAGCACGCTCCTCGCGCCTGGTCACCCTCGTCGGTGGACTCGGCATCTTCATGGTCGCGGCCGGCATCCTGGTCGGGGCGGTCAACATGTTCGGCCCGCGCACGGACCTCTCCACGGGCGTACCGTCGCTGGTCCTGATCGAGCCCCGGGCAGGCGACACGGTCAGCAGCCCCATGGTCCTCCGCTTCACCGCCGGCAACGACCTGGCCCTCGGCGGCATGGGCTGGGCCAGCAACGATCTGCACCTGCACGTCTACGTGGACGGCACCGAGATCATGCCGGCAGCCGCCGATATCCAGGATGCCGGCGACGGCACGTTCCTCTGGACGCTGCCGGTCGAGAGCGGTCAGCGGGAAATCCAGCTTCGCTGGGCCGGGATGGACCACATGGACGTCGATGCCGGAGCGAGCCGGGCGGTGGAGGTCGTGGTCGAGTAGTCGGAGAAGGTCTCCCTGTCACGCAAGGGTGGTCGCCGAGGGCGATCGCCCTTTTTCGTTACCTCTCCGTTACGGTCCCGTTGCGGTCGCGTGCCGGGAACGCCGCATCCTTCCGATGTTCGCGTGACGGAGCAGTTCCTGCGTGCCCGGGCGGCGGCCCGCGTGTAACAGCGGGACCAGGCCCGTCCACACGTACCCACACCGGCCCGCTCGGCCGGCGGACGAGGAAGACAGATGAGAACAGCAACGGGACTCGTGCTCGCTACGGCGTTTCTTGCGGCCTGCGGGGGCGACCGCGCGGGCGGCGATGGTACCGGTGTGAGCGGGGCGATCGCCGTGGACGGCTCGAGCACGGTCTATCCGATCACCGAGGCGGTCGCAGAGGAGTTCGGCCTCGAGACCGGCGGCGATGTGCGGGTGACGGTCGGTGTGTCCGGCACCGGCGGTGGCTTCAAGCGCTTCTGTGCAGGCGAGACCGACATCAGCAACGCGTCGCGGCCGATCAAGGAGTCGGAGGCGGCGGACTGCGCGGCGAACGGCGTCGAGTACACGGAGCTGACCGTCGGCATCGACGGGCTCACCGTGGCCGTGAACAATGCAAACGAGTTCGCGCAGTGCCTGACGGTGGAGGAGCTTCGCAGCATCTGGGAGCCCGGCAGCACGATCAACAACTGGTCGCAGGTGCGGGCCGGTTTCCCGGACCAGGAGCTCGCGCTGTACGGGCCCGGCACGAACAGCGGGACGTTCGACTACTTCACGGAAGAAGTCATCGGGGAGCAGGGCGCGAGCCGCGGCGACTACACGGCGTCGGAGGACGACAACGTGCTCGTGCAGGGCGTCGAGGGTGATCCGAACGCGCTGGGCTATTTCGGCTACGCGTACTACATCGAGAACGCGGAGCGGATGAAGGCGGTCGGCATCGACAGCGGCAACGGCTGCGTGCTGCCGAACGACCAGACAGTGGCCGGCGGCACGTACACGCCGCTTTCGCGGCCGCTCATGATCTACGTGAACAACGCGAAGCTGCAGCAGCCGCACGTCGCGGAGTTCGTCCGCTTCTACCTCGAAAGCTCCGCGGAGCTGGTGCCGCAGGTGGGGTACGTCGCGCTCGAGGCGGACCGCTACCAGCAGGAGCTCGCGAAGCTGCCGCAGACGACCGGTGTCACGCAGCCCTGACGAGCGGCACGCACCGCGCCCCGATCCGGTCGCCGTGGACCGTGACGAGGGGAGCACCACCCCGGAGCAGCGCGATGACAGTGCCGCGCTGCTCCAGGGCGTCGTGCCGCCCGGCGGTGCCGCGAGCGCGGGAGGCAGCTTCCGCGACGCCGCGGCGCTGCGCCGTCGCCGCAAGGGTCGTGAGCGTGCCATCGGCGGCGTCCTCGTCGCATTCAGCACGATCTCCATTCTCACGACGGTCGGCATCGTGCTCGTGCTCGTGATCGAGGCCGCGAGCTTCTTCACGCACGTCTCGGTCATCGACTTCCTGTTCGGCACGAAGTGGATGCCGCTCTTCCGGCCGCAGAGCTTCGGCGTGCTGCCGCTGCTCATGGGCTCGATCCTGGTGGCGGCCGGCGCCGCGATCGTTGCACTGCCGGTGGGCCTCGCGAGCGCGATCTACCTGAGCGAGTACGCGCATGCCAGGGTGCGCGCAGTGGTCAAGCCGATCCTCGAGATCCTGGCCGGCGTGCCCACCGTCGTGTACGGCTACTTCGCGCTCACGTTCGTGACGCCGCTGCTGCGGCAGGTCTGGCCGGAGACGGAGATCTTCAACGGCGCGAGCGCGGCTATCGTCATGGGCATCATGATCATCCCGCTGGTCTCGTCGCTCTCGGAAGACGCCATGAGTGCGGTGCCGCGCGCGCTGCGCGAGGGCGCATATGCACTGGGAGCGACGCGCTTCGAGGTCGCCACGCGGACGGTGGTGCCGGCCGCGCTGTCCGGCATCGTCGCATCCTTCATCCTCGCGATTTCGCGTGCGATCGGCGAGACGATGATCGTCACGATCGCGGCAGGGGCGACGCCGAGCATGTCGCTCAACCCGCTGAAGGCGGTCCAGACGATGACCGCCTACATCGCACAGACCTCGATGGGCGAGGCCGCCCACGGCTCGGTCGAGTACCAGACCATCTTCGCGGTCGGGCTGACTCTGTTTGCCGTGACACTGCTCATGAACGTCATCAGCATCTGGGTGCTGAAGCGGTACCGCGAGGTGTACGAGTGAGCACGCAGGCCCCCGCACCCGCGCATCATCCCTCTGCGCAGCGGGATCCGTCCCGCTTCGCGCCACGCATCGCGCGACGGCACCGCATCGGCAACGCGGCGTTCGTGCTGTTTCTCGCCGCGACACTCGTCGGACTGGTGTTCCTGGTCATTCTGCTGGTCGACATCTGGAGCGACGGGGCGGGGCGGCTGACCGCGGACTTCCTGCGCAATCCGCCCTCGCGGCTGACCACGCGGGCCGGCATCTGGCCGGCGCTCATCGGCTCCATATGGGTGCTGCTGCTGACGGCCGTGGTCGCGTTCCCGCTGGGCGTGGGCACCGCGATCTGGCTGGAGGAGTACGCGCCGAACAACCGGCTGACGGGCATCATCGAGGCGAACATCGCCAACCTCGCCGGTGTGCCGTCGATCGTATACGGCATCCTCGGCCTGGCCGTGTTCGTCCGCGCACTCGCAATGGGCCGGAGCGTACTCGCGGGCGCGCTCACCCTTGCGCTGCTGATCCTGCCGGTCGTGATCATCGCATCACAGGAGGCGATCCGCGCGGTGCCGGGCTCCCTGCGACTCGGCTCGTACGCGCTCGGCGCCACGCGCTGGGAGACGATCCGGCATCACGTGCTGCCGCACGCCATGCCGGGCATCCTGACCGGAACGATCCTGGCGCTTTCGCGGGCCGTGGGCGAGGCGGCGCCGCTGCTGCTGGTCGGGGCCGTCGGCTTCGTGCAGTTCGCGCCGCGCGGGCTGCAGGACGCGTTCACGGTCATCCCGATCCAGATCTTCAACTGGACGTCCCGGCCGCAGGCCGAATTCCAGGAACTTGCCGCCGCGGGCAGCATCGTGCTGCTCGTACTGCTGCTGGCGATGAACGCGGTCGCGATTCTGCTGCGCAACCGCTACGCGAAGAGGCGTTGAGATGCAGGACACGACAGGCAGCCCGACGGGCACCGTGAACAGAGAGGCCACGCGCCCGGACGGCGGACCCGACCGGCGACAGGGGCCGGTGATCGTGCCGCCCGGCGACATCGAGCTGGAAACGCGCGACCTTTCCGTGCTGTACGGCGACACGCGCGCGGTCAAGCACATCTCGATCAGCATCCCGGATCGCCGCGTGGTGGCGTTCATCGGGCCGTCCGGCTGCGGCAAGAGCACGCTGCTGCGCTGCTTCAACCGCATGAACGACCTGATTCCCGGGGCGCGCATCGAGGGCGAGGCGGTCTTCCACGGAGAGAACCTGTACGGCCCCGGCGTCGACCCGGTCGACGTGCGGCGCCGCATCGGGATGGTGTTCCAGAAGCCCAATCCGTTCCCGAAGTCGATCTACGACAACATCGCCTTCGGCCCGCGCATCAACGGCTTCCGGGGCAACATGGACGAGCTGGTGGAGCGCTCGCTGCGGCAGGCAGCGCTCTGGGACGAGGTGAAAGACCGGCTGGACGCGAGCGCGCTCGCGCTTTCCGGCGGCCAGCAGCAGCGGCTCTGCATCGCGCGCGCGCTCGCCGTCGAGCCCGAGGTTCTGCTCATGGACGAGCCGGCTTCCGCGCTCGACCCGATCGCGACGCAGAAGATCGAGGACCTGATCTACGAGCTGAAGCAGGACTACACGGTCGTCATCGTAACCCATAATATGCAGCAGGCCGCGCGCGTCTCGGACTACACGGCCTTCCTCTACATGGGTGAGCTGATCGAGTACGGCCCCACCGAGCAGCTCTTCACGAACCCCCGCGAGGACCGGACGGAAGCCTATATCACCGGGAGATTCGGATGAGCATGCGTCATTTCCACGAGGAGCTCGATCGACTCAAGGGTGCCCTTGTCGAGATGGCCGGTCGTGCCGAGCGGCTCGTGCAGCTGGCCGTTGAGGCGCTGCTCACGCGCGACGTGGAGCGCGCCCGCAAGGTCATCGAAGGCGATGAGGCCATCAACGAGCTCGAGCTGCGGATCGACGACGGCGCAATCAGCCTCCTGGCCCTGCAGCAGCCCATGGCCAAGGACCTGCGCCTGATCACCATGGCAATGAAGATCTCCAACGACCTGGAGCGCGTCGGCGACCACGCAGTGAACATCGCCGAGGCCGTGCGGTTCCTCGTCGAGGCGCCGCCATTTCCGGTCATGCCCGAGCTGGAGGAGATGACCCGCGTCTCCACCGAGATGCTGGCACAGGCGCTGGACGCATTCATCCGCCGTGACAGCGAGCAGGCGCGACGCGTCACAGCCATGGACGACCGCGTCGACGAGCTGCACGACAACAATTTCCGCATCCTCCTCACCCACATGATGGAGGATCCGCGCAAGATCACGGCAGGCATGGACCTGCTGCTCGTGTCCGGCAACCTCGAGCGCATTGCGGACCTCGCGACCAACGTCTCCGAGGACGTGGTATACCTGGTCGAGGGTCGCACCATCAAGCACCACTCGCTCCAGCGCGGCGACACGCCGCCAGCCGCATAGCCGCCTGCTGCAACAAGTTACGGGTGTCGAACGGGCCGCGGTCTGCTTGACACCCGCTGTTGCTCCCGGCATTCTCCCAAGCTCGACCCGAAACGATGCGCCGCCCGACCGGGCGGCCGCGCATCGCTGGACGCAGCGTGCCGAGCGAGGGTGCATGGCGGCTCCGGGAAAGACAGCGTGAGAGAGAAGCCCGCGCAGCCCGGCGACGGCGGCGTGCGCGTCGCCGACCGTGACGACGGCTACGCGGTCGAGCAGCTGCTCGCGGAGGTCGGCGAGGAAACCCGGCCGCAGCCAGTGGGGCTGCACTCCGACCTGCGGGGGCATGGCGCGATCGTGACGGGCGGCGGCCGCGGCATCGGGCGCGCCATCGTGCTCGAGCTGGCGCGCCACGGCGTGCACGTCGCGTTCAACTACATCGACGACGGCACGGGCAGCAGCCGCCGCGACGCCGAGATCACGCTGAAGCAGGTGCGCCAGCTCGAGGTCACCGCGTACTGCCGCGAGTGCGACGTGCGGGACGCTTCGGAGGCGAAGGCGTTCGTCGACGAGTCGCTGGACGCGCTCGGCAACCTGCACATCCTCGTCAACAACGCCGGCATCGCGCGCGACCGTGCGCTCTGGCGCATGGAAGAGGACGAGTGGCGCGACGTGATCGACACGAATCTCACGGGCGCGTTCAACATGATCCGCGCGGTCGCACCGACGATGCGGGCGCAGCAGCACGGCAAGATCGTGAACATCTCGTCGGTGCACGGGCTGCGGAGCGAGTTCGGCCTCGCCAACTACGCGGCGTCCAAGGCGGGGCTGATCGGGCTCACGCACTCGGCCGCGGTCGAGCTCGGGCCGTCCAACGTGAACGTCAACGCGGTTGCGCCGGGATACATCCGCACGACACGCCTGACCGAGGGCGTTTCCCCGGAGGTGCTCGACCGCGCGCGCGAGCGCAGCGTGCTGGGACGACTGGGCGATCCGCAGGACGTGGCGCACGTCGTCGTGTTCCTGTGCTCGGAAAAGGCGCGGCACGTGACGGGCGCGGTGATCCCGATCGACGGCGGTTACATGCTGTGAACGGACCGGGCATTGGGCCCAGGGCCCAGGGCCCGGGCCCCGGGCCCGCATCTCGATCCGGAGCGCGGTGTGATCGAACCCGCGAACAATCAGTGGAAGGCACGGTATGTCCCGATGGGTGCGGCTGGATGTGGAAGATCAGTGGGCGACGCTCTGGCTCGACCGGGAGTCGGAGCATCTGCTCACGATCGGGATGATGGAGGAGATCAACGAGGCGCTGCATTCGCTGCGTGACGGGGAGTCCCCCGAGGTGCTGGTGGTGCGCGGTGCAAACGGCAACTTCTCCGAGGGATGGGACCTGAAGGAGCACGGGCAGCGGCGTGTGCAGCGCATGCTGCAGATCTATGCGCGCATCTTCGAGACGCTGCGCATGATGGACGTGATCTCGATTGCGGCGGTGGAGGGACGTGCGTGGGGCGCGGGGTTCGAGCTGGCACTGGGCTGCAACCTGATCGTGGCGGCGGATGATGCGTCGTTCGCGCTGCCGCAGGTCGCGCAGGGGCTGATCCCGCCGGTCGCCGCGGCGATCCTGCCGCGCATCGCGCCGCGTCGCAAGGCGATGGAATGGACGCTGACGGGCGAGGCGATCGATGCGCAGCAGCTCGCGGCGTTCGGCGTCGTGAACCGTGTCTTCCCGGCCCGCTCCTTCGACGAGCGGCTGGCCGCGTTCGTGAGTGAGCTGACCAGCAAGAGCGGGCCTGTGCTGCAGCTCGCGAAGCGCGCGCAGATGGAGGCGTACTACGCCACCTTCCCGCAGGCGATCGCATCGATCCAGTCGCTCTACCTGCGCGACCTGATGGAGCTGCAGGATGCCAGGGAAGGGCCGAAGGCCGTGCGTGAAGGACGCGACCCGGTGTGGAAGAACGCATGAGCACTCAGTCCGCTTCCAGGGATCCCGGGCGGCAGTGGCGCGTACTTCAGTTCGCGATCGTGTGCGCGCTGTTGCTCGGCGGATGTGCAACGGTTCGCCAGGCGCCGCCGACCGCCGACTCGCCCAAGCCGCGTGCGCCGTCACTCGCCGGACGATCCGTGCTGGTGCTGCCGGCACAGCCTGCGCCTGGCGCGCCGCGCAACGCACGCACGGGCGAGGTCGTGCCGGGCTTCGACGCGGAGCTGGCGTACTGGCTCGAGGACCAGGGGCCTCGCGTCGACTGGACGTTGCCGCCGGAGATCCGCGCATCGCTGGAGCGCAACGCGATGTTGAACATCGACATCGATGCGCTCGCGGTCGGCAGCTTCCACGTTGCGCAGGTGAAGAACATCGGCGATCCGTTGCTCGGCGACCTGCGGCGGCTCGCCGCGCTGCTCGACGCGCGCTGGGCGCTGGTACCGGTTGCCGTCGGCTACGTGCCGCGCGTGGAAGGCGGCCGCGCGGAGGCGGCGGTCGCGTTGATCGACACGTATGGCGGGCAGGTACTCTGGTATGCGGTGATGGCAGGGGAGCCGGGCGCGGAGGGATCGGGCGACGTGGCCGCTTCGCTGGCACGCTCCATCGCGCAGACGCTGCTCCCCTGATGGAATGGATGCGTTGCGCGCTGGTGCGCGGCGCAATGTGAATCCGGAACGAGGCACGATGAATCGAAGCGTGGTGCGCCGCGGGAGTGCGGCGCTTCTTCTTTGTGCGGTCGCCGCATGCGACCGCATCATGCCGGAGCGTCAGGATCTGTCCCTGCCGTCAGCCGAGGAGGCGACGCAGCTCTATGAGCGGCACGGGATCGAGGCGGACGTGACGCTGAGCGGCAACGTCGTCGAGGTGCGTGTCACGCAGGATGCGCGGCAGCTCCAGCGCGGCGGCTCACTGTGGGCGCGTGTGGGCCCGTACATCTACGTCTTCTCGCCTGCGACGAAGGAGCTGTTCGAGAGCTGGGGTGGGGTCGCGGCAGTTCGCGCAATCACCGTGACCGGCCGCGGCCAGGAGGTCGCACGGGCGCTGCTCGCGCGGAACGCGCTGAACGATGTCACATGGCGTCGCGCGCTGAACATCCTCGGCACTGCGCTGCAGGAGGGCACCGAGCGTCCCAGCCGACTGGATGAGCTGGTCGAGTGGGGGGAGGAGCACACGGAGTTCCGCTACAGCCCGGAATACGTCCGGGAATAAAGGAATGGTCGAGAGAATGAGCAGGAAAGTCACACTGATCCCGGGCGACGGCATCGGTCCGGACATCACGGAAGCCACACTGCGCGTGCTGGATGCGGCGGGCGCGAAGATCGACTGGGAGCGCCACCAGGCGGGTGTTGCGGCGATCAGCGAGTTCCAGACGCCGCTGCCGGATGACACGCTGGAATCGGTGCGGAAGAACGGTGTCGTGCTGAAGGCGCCGCTCACGACGCCGATCGGCTCGGGGTTCCGCTCGGTGAACGTCGCACTGCG
This sequence comes from Longimicrobiales bacterium, assembly GCA_035764935.1. Classification (NCBI taxonomy): domain Bacteria; kingdom Pseudomonadati; phylum Gemmatimonadota; class Longimicrobiia; order Longimicrobiales; species Longimicrobiales bacterium. The sequence goes on from DASTYK010000182.1 coordinate 27,194, forward strand.
CAAGGAGTTCGACCTGTATGCGAACGTGCGCCCGACGCGCACGCTGGTGCCCGGCGGTCGCTACGAGGACATCGACCTCGTTCTGATCCGGGAGAACACGGAAGGCCTGTACGTCGGTGTCGAGCACTACGTCGGCATCGGCAACGACCCGCGCGCCGCTGCCGAGTCGGTCATGATCGTGACGCGCTTTGGTGCGGAGCGCATCGTGCGCTTCGCGTTCGAGTACGCCGAGAAGAACGGCCGGAAGAAGGTCACGCTCGCACACAAGGCGAACATCCTGAAGTACACGCAGGGGCTCTTCCTGGAGGAGGGCCGCAGGATCGCGCAGGAGTACGAGGGGCGCATCGAGTTCGAGGATCGCATCATCGATGCGACAGCGATGCACCTGGTGCTGAACCCGTACCAGTTCGACGTGCTCGTCATGGAGAACATGTTCGGTGACATCATCAGCGACCAGATGGCCGGCCTCGTCGGCGGACTGGGCATGGCTCCGGGTGCGAACATCGGGAAGGACGCGGCGATGTTCGAGCCGGTGCACGGCTCGGCGCCCGACATTGCGGGCAGGAACGTCGCGAATCCCACCGCCATGATCCTGGCCGCGGTGCTGCTGCTGGAGCACATCGACCAGCGCGACGTCGCGGCGCGGGTGCGTACCGCCCTCGAGGGCGTGCTCCGCAGCCGACAGGTGCAGACGCCGGACCTCGGCGGCAAGGCGACGACGGACCAGTTCACGGACGCGGTGGTGAAGGCAATCGAGGCGTAGTCGATCAGCGGGGCACCGGACAGCGGGACGCGCGCGTCGTGGGGCGTGCGCGTCCCGTTCTGTTGTGCGGTCAGCTCACTGCAATGGCTGGCGCCAGGAGCCCTGGCTCCTCCGTCCGTACGTCCCGCAGTGGCAGCCCCCGATCCAGGTCGTAATCGGGCAGATCACCCACGCCCCGCGCGAGCAGCGAGTCCAGCGTCGTATGGAAGATGCGCCTCGCGTGTGCGACACGGTGCAGCAGGTCGCGCGTAGGGAGGATCGGCACGAGGAAGCCGTGCGCCGGCGCACGCCGGCCGACCCAGCGGGCCAGCAGGTGCCGGGTCGGGGTCCAGAAGGAGCCGCCGTTCCGGTCGGCGCGTGCGCTCCGTCCCACCATCGCGACGAATGGCAGGCAGGCATTCGTGAAGCGCGTGACATTGCGGTGCACGGCAGCGAGCCGGACCGGTGACCAGTGCAGGTCGTACACGTCTGCGAACGCGTCTGCAACGAATTCGATCGACCGCTCATCAAGCGCCGGCTCCAGCCGCAAACGCCTGTGCACGCCGCGCTGCAGGTGCGTCGCATCCAGGCCCACCTCGATCTGCACGTGCGCGACCAGCCAGTCGGCGGTCTCGGTCACGCCACGCGCTTCGGCCAGCTCGTCCGCCCCTGCATTCACGATCGGGTGCAGCAGTACGTCCGCCAGGACGTGCGTCAGCCAGCCCCATGCGTATGCCCGCTGTTCCGCGGTTTGCGCGCGCTCCAGGAGCGCCCGCAGCATCCTGCTGCTCCCCTCCTCGTGAACGACCTCGCTCAGCGGCTGCGGTCCGCCCGGGAAGAACCCCATGTCCGGAGCGAGCGCGCCATGCAGGAACGCGTTGCGCGCCGCGGGTGCAGACGAGTCGAACGGCAGCTCAGTGAGCGTCTGCGCCACGGCGCCCGCGGGTTTCCAGCGCGTCAGCGCCTCGTCGGCGAGCAGCAGGTGCAGTCCTGGCTGTGGCATGCAGATCCTCCCTCGAGTTTGAATCCGTTACGCGACGCGCCGCACCGTGTCGGTGGCTCGGAGCGTGGACACGATGTGCTGCGCGGCCGCGGGCCGGCCGAGTCCGCGTGCGCTCACGCTCAGCCGGAAGCGCAGCTCCGCGTTCGTGAAGAACGCTTCCAGCACGGCACGCAGTGCACCGGGATATGTGGCTCGCAGGGCTGCGCCGTTTGCGACCAGATGGCGCAGATTGCCTTCCTCCTGCCCGGGAATCGCGCCCATCAGGATCAACGGCCGGCCCAGCGCCAGCGCTTCCGCCGTCGTCAGTCCGCCGGCCTTCGTGATCACCACGTCAGCGGCAGCGAGCAGGTCGCTCAGGCCGTTCACGTACCCCAGCACGCGAAACCGCGTATGCGCCACACTCCGCGCTGCCAGTCGCTCACGTGCCGCTTCGTTCTTCCCGCAGACGACGACGAGCTGCACGTCTTCCGGCAGCCCTGCAAGCGCCTCGTCGACGGAATCCTCCACGCCGATGCCCAGCCCGCCCCCGACCAGCAGCGCAATCGGGCGGTCCGGTGCGAGATCGAGGTGCCGGCGCGCAGCCATACCGTCAGCCTGCCACAGGTCCGGATCGACCGGGATACCGGTCGCGTGCACCCGGGCACCCGGCAGACGTTCGCGCACGCTGCCCGCGAGTGCATCATTCGCGGTGAAGAAGGTCTGCACCCCGGGCTGCACCCAGTAGCGGTGCAGCACGTGGTCCGTGATCACCAGCGAAAAGGG
>DASTYK010000183.1 GCA_035764935.1 Longimicrobiales bacterium
CACCCTGCTCAATCAACCGAATCGCTTCAGCCTTGAACTCCGCCGAATAGGCCCGACGCTTCTTTCCCATGTGGACACCTCCTGTCCCAACATGCCGATTGGGACTGCTTGGTGTCCACCAAACCGGGGCAGGGCCAGCGGACATCGGGGACACAGTGGAACAGCGAATCGGCTTGCCTCGTTTCACGCAGAGACGCGGAGGAGCAGAGGCGCAGTGGCAGCTACAGCGGCGTCCTGGATCCGAGCCTTACCGGGATATTCCACATTCATGATGTAGAACGGCGGGATGGCAGGCTGCTGGCCGGGTCTCTCGCTCGGCCGCGAGCCACACTGCGCCTCTGCTCCTCTGCGCCTCTGCGTGAAACGAGGAAACGCCCACTGTGTTCCGCTGTGTCCGCTGTGACCTCCGTGTGAACCCGCCTGTCGCAGCCCGGACGATGAGAAGACGCCAGACCAACTCACTGGCCACGTGAAGCCGTCGGTCGCAGCTCCAGGACGTGGAAGTCGAGCGTGACATCGAGGGCCGGCAGGAGTGCGGCCTGGCGCCACGCGTCCTGCTCGAGGTGCCATGCGCTGGGCGTCATGCGCAGCAGGTCCAGCAGCTGAACGGTATCGAGCGCGCGATCGTAGCGCACGGTTCTGTCCTGGACCAGGTCGAACAGCGGGTGCATCGACGCCATGAGGCGCTGCTCCTTGTCGGGCGCGACGGCAAGGAGCGGAAGCCGGGCGCGGAGCTGGGCGAGGTGACCGGCGCCGGGAATGACGATCAGCAGCGTGCCCCGCGGGTGCAGGATGCGATGAAACTCCTGCGGGTTTCGGGGCGCGAAGATGTTGATGATCAGGTCGGCGGCGCGATCGACGACGGAGATCCTGTGCGCGATGTCGTTGCGGAAGAAAAGGCCGTTTCGCACGGTGCGCGCGGCGCGCCGCAGCGCAGCACTGGAAATGTCGGTACCGAGTAAGCAGAGCCGCGACGGAGACTGCGCGGCGTCTTGGGCGATCCGGCCGAGGTAGTAGCCCGTGCCGCAGCCGCAGTCGAGAACGACGGCCGTGTCGCGCGCCTCTCCGTCCGCAGACCGCAGGCGGACCGCATTCGCCAGGCACGTCGCAGCCAGCCCGCTCACGCACTCGGCCAGCGGATCGAACAGGCCGCTCTCCAGGACGCGCGTGCGTGCGGCAATCATCTCGCGCGTGTCCCCCGCGATGTTGTGCCGGCCGTGGCCCGGGGGAAGCAGGTCGACGTGACCCTCGCGCGCGATGTCGAAGGTGTGGCGACTGACACACCGGAGCGAGCCGCTGTCCACTCTCATGGGGGCGCCGCAGACGGGGCAGCGCAGCAGGGCTGCACAATCCTCGCTCGCCATTTGTTCTATCTTCACGACTGCGCAGGTGGAGGCATGTAAGCGAGGGCGCTACAGCCACTTCACTCCCGGCAGAGAATGTCGTTCCCGCGCGCATTCCTGGCCAGCCGATCCCGGCTGCACCCGCGCGCCCGCCCCACGCGCGCGCTGTTTCCTGCACACGAAATGATCATCCGCACACATTGATCCGGATCGATCCTTCCCTCTACATTCCGCCGATGGAAACCACGACCCGTGCCGGCCACATCGCCCTGGTCGGCAGGCCGAACGTAGGCAAGTCGACGCTGCTGAACGCCTTCGTCGGTGAGAAGCTGAGCATTGTCACGCCGCGCGCGCAGACGACGCGCGAGACCGTGACCGGCATTCTCACCACCGGGGATGCGCAACTCGTATTCGTCGATACGCCCGGGTTGCTGGAGCCGAGGTATGCGCTGCAGCGGGCGATGCGGACGTGGGCGCTGGAGGCGCTGGCGGATGCGGACGTCGTGCTGCTGCTGCTGGATGCAACGCGGCCGGACGAGCTGCCCGATGCGGAGGCGCTGGAGGCGCTGGGCGGGCGCCGGCACGCGCTCATCGTCGTGATCAACAAGACCGACGCTGCGTCCGACGACGATGTTGCCTCACTGGCCGCATGGAGCCGTGCGGAGCTGGACCTGGAGCCGCACCGCTTGTCGGCCGCGGGCGGGCAGGGGGTGGACGAGCTGCTGCGGGCGCTTACGGAACGGCTGCCGGCGAGTCCGTTCCTGTATCCCGAGGACGAGCTGGCGGTGCAGTCGGTCCGCTTCTTCGTCACGGAGCTGATCCGCGAGACGATCTTCGAGGAGTACGAGCAGGAGGTGCCGTACTCGACGGCCGTGCGCATCGAGGAGTACCGGGAGGCCTCGGATCCCGTCTACATCCGCGCGACCATCTACGTGGAGCGCGACAGCCAGAAGCAGATCCTGATCGGCCGGGGCGGCGAGCGGATCAAGCGACTCGGCGCGCAGGCGCGGCAGAAGATCGAGTCGTTCGTCGGCGAGCGGGTGTACCTGGATCTGTGGGTCAAGCCGCTGGCGAACTGGCGCAGGAAGGTCGGTACACTGCAGTATCTGGGGTATCCCGTTCCGCGCGACGACGCGGACGGTCACTGAATTCGTGGGGGCGAAGCACATGCTGGATCCGCAACTGCTCGAGATCCTGGTCTGCCCGAAGTGCAAGGGCGACCTCGAGTATCGTGCCGAGCAGAACGAGCTGGTCTGCCACACCTGCCGCCTCGTCTACGAGGTGCGCGACGACATCCCGATCATGCTGATCGACGAGGCGAAGCCGCTCGGCTGAACAGCCAGCCGTCCTTGCAATGTGGCTCGCCCTATCGGTCAGCGCGCATGGTGTGGGCGGGTGTGATCCTTGCCACCGGGGACGGAGCACACTGACGCCGGGGAGCTATCGTGCCACTCAATCCACAGCAGATCGTCGATTACCTCCGTAACGAGGCAGGGCGCCCGCTCAAGACCAAGGAGCTGGCGCGTGCACTCGAGGTGGAGCAGTCCGATTACGCAGAGTTCCGTGCGCTGCTGCATCGCATGGAGGACGAGGGGCTCCTCTACCGGGTGCAGCGCCAGCGCTACGCGGCACCCGCCCGGATCAACCTGGTGGTCGGCCGCTTCCGCAGTATCCGCAGCGGCGCAGGATTCGTCGAACCGGACGAGGGCGGCGACGACATCTTCATCCCTGCCGACGCGATCGAGTCTGCCGTAAACGGCGACAAAGTGGTCGCCCGGATCGAGCGCAGGCGGCGGCGCGAGCGGGTGGAAGGCACGATCATCCGTGTGCTCGAGCGGGCACGTGAACGCGTGGTCGGCGTCTTCCAGCCGGCCGGTCCCGAGGACCGTCCTGCACTGTTCGGCTTCGTCGTGCCAAACGACAAGAAGCTGACCCGGGACGTCTACATTGCGGCGGGCAGCACGCGCGACGCCCGGGCGGGCGATATCGTCGTCGTGTCGATCGCCGACTGGGGCACCTCGCATCGGGGTCCTGCGGGCGTGGTCGAGGAGGTGATCGGTCCCGCCGATGCGCCGGGCAATGATATCCTGGCGATCGTTCACGGGCACGAGCTGCCGCTCGAGTTCCCGGAAGAGGTCCTGGCCGAAGCGCGTGCGATCAGCAGACGCGGCATCCGTCCGGAGGACCTGGAGGGGCGCACCGACCTGCGCGACCGGGTCGTATTCACCATCGACCCCGCGGACGCACGCGACCACGATGATGCGCTGTCCATCATCGCCCACGAGGACGGGACACACGAGGTGGGCGTGCACATCGCGGATGTCTCGTTCTACGTGCGGCCCGGTTCGCCAATCGACATCGAGGCGCTCAATCGGGGGACGAGTGTCTACCTGGTCGATCGCGTGATCCCGATGCTGCCGCATGAGCTGTCGAGCGATCTCTGCTCGCTGCGGCCCGACGAGGACAGGCTGGCGATGTCGCTGTTGCTGCGCATCGACGCGGATGGCAGCGTCCGCAGCCACTCGCTCGTCCGGAGTGTGATCCGCAGCCGGCACAAGCTCTCGTACGACGAGGCGCAGGAGGTACTGAACGGCGCACGTTCCATCGGCCCGGAGACCGACGACGCGCTGCGTCGCCTGCACACGCTCAGCCTCACCCTGCGTGCTGCGCGCGAGGAGCGGGGCAGCATCGATTTCGACTTGCCGGAAGCGCGGGTCGTGCTCGAGGAGAGCGGCGAGCCGGCCGACATCCAGCGCGTGCTGCGGCTCGAGTCGCACCGGCTGATCGAGGATTACATGCTCCTGGCGAACGAGACGATCGCACGGGACGCAGCCCGCAGGAAACTGCCCATCCCGTACCGCATCCACGAGCCGCCGGACACCGCGCGCATCGAGCAGCTCCGCGATTTCATCGGCGGCTTCGGCCTGCGCCTGCAGGGAAGGGGGAGTCCCACGCCAAAGCAGCTGCAGGCCGTGATCGAGCAGGTGAAGGACAGGCCGGAGGAGAAGCTGCTCTCCACTGTGGTGCTGCGCTCCATGCGCCAGGCGCGCTACAGCGAGGAGAACCACGGCCACTTCGGACTGGCCGCGCCGCATTATGCACACTTCACGTCACCCATCCGGCGCTATCCCGACCTGCTCCTGCACCGGATCTGTGCGAGCCGGTTCCTGGGCGACGACGGAGGGTTGCTCACGGCAGACCAGATCGCACCGATCGCGAAGCTGAGCAGCGAGCGCGAGCGCATCGCGGAGGCGGCCGAGCGCGACAGTGTGGAGCTGAAGAAGGTGCAGTACATGGAGCGGCACCTGGGCGACGAGTTCTCCGGTACGATCAGCGACGTGCGTGCATTCGGCTTCTTTGTGCTGCTCGACGACGTGTTCGTCGACGGCCTCGTGCACGTCAGCAGCATGGAGGACGACTACTATGCCTTCCATGAGGACGCATACGCGCTGGTCGGTCAGAACACGGGACGCACGTTTCGCCTCGGTGACCGGGTTCGCGTGCAGGTAGCGAGCGTGGACCGCGAGGCACGTCGCATCGACTTCATCGTGCTCGAGCGCGAGGGCGCGCCGGTGGGCGCGCGCACCGGCCGCGCTCGCACGGGAAGCCGCAGCAGCAGTGCCCGCAACGACCGCCCGCGCACGGGGCCGAAGGGCGGGGGCGGCAGGCGCGGTCCAGCCGGCGCGGGAGGCCGCCGCGGCGGTGGACGCGGTCGCCGGAAATGACCGCCGCGCGGCGCGCCGGATTCACCGCCGCCGGCCCGTCGCAGTGTTTGACACGGTTCAGTGTCGAAACTAGCTTGCCGCGGCTCCGACCACGGTGGATTTGCCTCTCTTCCAGGCTGAATTGAGCTCGCGAAAGGTCCTCGTCTATCACTCGCCGCGACGGCATGCGGCGCCTCCGGCGGCCACCGAGTTCGCGCGGGCGCAGGACCTCGATCTGCTCGAGATCCCTGACGGCGCTGACGTGATTGCCCTGGTCAATCGTGCGTTTCCGGTCGGCATCCTGATGGACGGCGACGCGGAAGTCGACTCCATCCGCCTCTGCCGGCTCCTCAAGGCGGATACCTTCAGCGCCATCGTACCCGTCGTGATGATCGTGCCTTCGACGCAGCGCGAGCGCGTCTGGGAGGCGTTCGAGGCGGGGGCGGACGAGGTGCTGACCGATACGATGGATATGCAGGAGAAGCTGCTTCGCCTGCGCATGATGCTGCACCGGGCACACCGCGACGTCAGTGTGCACCCCGGGACGAGGCTGCCCGGCACCGCACAGATCGAGCGCGACATCGCGGAGCGGATGCGCAGCGGCCAGAAGTTCGCCGTCTGCTACGCGGACCTCGATCATTTCAAGGAGTACAACGACCGGTACGGCTACAACGAGGGCGACCGCGTCATCCGCATGCTCGCACGCATCCTGCGCGACATCGTGAAGGCGTACGAGCCGGACGGCTTCATCGGCCACATCGGTGGCGACGACTTCATCTTCAACGTCTCACTGAAGAAGATGAAGGTGTGCTGCGAGGAAGTGATCAGCCTGTTCGACGAGCTGATCCCGTACCAGTACACCGAGGCAGACCGTGAGGCCGGGTACTTTCTCGGACGCGACCGGCGTGGCAACATACTCTGGGTTCCGCTGATGACCCTGTCGATCGGTGTCGTGACGAACGAGATTCGCACGTTCACGCACACGGCACGGGTCAGCGAGCTCGCGACCGAGATGAAGACGTTCGCCAAGAAGCAGTCGGGCTCGATCTATGCCGTGGACCGCCGCTCGGATTCGGACACTCCCGGCCAGTTCGGCCGTGCCGGCGAAGCCAGGGATGAGCTGGAGGCAACGACGGACTCATGAACATCCGCTGTCCACACTGTCAGACGCTCTTTCGCGTGGACCCCGCCCGGGTCCCGCCGCGCGGCATCCGCGCGCGCTGCGCACGCTGCGGCGGCACCTTCCAGATCGCCGGGACGTCCCCGCCGGACGCCACGGCCGGCGCGGCAGCAACCGAGCCGGGTGCGTCCCGGAGCGGCGAGCCGCACGGGCCATACGGCGGCGAACCCGCGCCCCAGGCGGGCCGGCCCGCGAGTCCGGGTGCGACGGGCGGACCCGCCTCGCAGGCGGGCAGCGCCGCGCTTGCGGGCCAGCCGTCGAATCCCGCGCAGTCAGCGCCGGACGCCCGGCAGGGCGGGGAGTCCGGCGCTCGCACGCCCGGTGCTCCAGTCAATGCCGGCGCGGGCGCGCCGGCGCAGCCGGCCAGCGGGTCGCAGCGCCCCGTGTTCGGGTCCCGTGATCCGAATGCACGGGCGCAGCGGATCGCCCGCGCGCTGGTGAGCGACATCGTGGCGTACCACCCCGACCGTCGCGACCAGGCCATCGAGGCGGGCACGCTGCGCAGCGAGTTCCGCGACGAGATCATGAAGAGCTGGGACGAGTACGTGGCCCAGGTCGGCCAGGAAACGGCGAAATCGACGCCGTTCTTCCGCCAGGCGTTGAACGACATCCTGGCACGCGGGCAGGCGGTGTTCTGAGCGGTCCGCTCGGTTGCAACGCCCGACGGAAGCCATTAATTTCAAAGATTCCGCGGGGCCGTCCATTCGGTTGGGCGGCCCCGGCTTGTTACCTGGAGAGCGTGTGATGTCCACAGCCACGATGGAGCAACTCGAGGCGGCACGAGAGCGCGTTACGGCGCTCGGAGGCTATCTTTGACGTCGAACCCCGACGTGAGCGCATAGCCGAGCTCGATGCCCGGATGGCGCAGCCGGGTTTCTGGGACGACCAGAACGGCGCGCGCGAGGTGATTGCGGAAGCGAACGAGCTGAAGGCGTGGGTCGAGCCGTACGACGCCCTGCGCAGCAAGGTCGATGAGCTTGGCGAGCTGGGCGAGCTCCTGGAAATGGAACCCGACCCGGAACTCGCGGCCGAATGGGAGTCAGAGGTCACGCGGCTCGAAGAGGACATCGACCGCCTGGAGCTGCGGGCGATGCTGCGTGGCCCGGATGACGCGCGCGACGCCATGGTCACGATTCATCCGGGCGCCGGCGGCACCGAGTCGCAGGACTGGGCCGAGATGCTCATGCGCATGTACACGCGCTGGGCGGAGCGCAACGACTTCAAGGTGGAAGCGCTCGACCTGCAGCCGGGCGAAGAGGCTGGCATCAAGAGCGCCACGCTGGAGATCCGCGGAGAGTACGCGTACGGCTATCTGAAGGCGGAAAAGGGCGTGCACCGGCTGGTGCGCATTTCGCCGTTCGACGCGCAGAGCCGGCGCCACACGTCCTTCGCGAGCGTCTTCGTCTACCCGGTCGTCGACGACACGATCGAGATCGACATCGACGAGGGTGACCTGCGGATCGACGTATACCGCGCGTCGGGAGCCGGCGGTCAGCACGTCAACAAGACGAGCTCGGCGGTACGCATCACGCACAACCCCACCGGCATCGTCGTAGCGTGTCAGAACGAGCGGAGCCAGTTCCAGAACAAGGCGACGGCGATGAAGATGCTGCGCGCCGCGCTCTACGAGAGGGAGCTGGAGCGGCGCGAGGAGGAGAAGCGCAAGCTGGAGGACACCAAGACGGACATCGGCTGGGGCAACCAGATCCGATCGTACGTGTTCCAGCCGTACACGCAGGTCACGGATCATCGCACGGAGCTGAAGGTGGGCGACGTGCAGCGGGTCATGAACGGCGATCTCGAGCCATTCATCACGGCATACCTGAAGCAGTTCGGCGCCGGCGCGGCGTAGGAGAGGAGTTCGATGGTGGAGGAGGCAGGGCGCGTCGTCGCTGACCGGTTGCAGAAGCTCGAGGCCCTGCGCTCCGGTGGTATCGAGCCGTACGCATACCGTTACGAGGTCACCCACAGCACGATCGCGGCGCGCGCCCTGTTCGAGGCGGCGGAAACGTCGCAACAGCTCGACGAGGCGGGCGAGGCGGGGCCGGTCCGGCTCGGCGGGCGGCTGGTCTCGTTGCGGTCCCACGGCAGGACGCTGTTCGCCGACCTGGCCGATCGCGACGGTCGCATCCAGCTCTACTTCCGCAGCAAGGACCTGGGCGAGCGGTTTTCTCTCCTCGACCACCTGGACATCGGAGACTGGCTCGGTGTCGAGGGGCGCGTGTTCCGCACCCGCATGGGCGAGGTGACCGTCAAGGTGAGCGGCTTCGAGCTGCTGGCGAAGTCGGTGCGCCCGCTGCCGTTCGGCAAGGAGGAAGTCGATGCCGACACGGGCGAGCGCCGCGTGCACCACGGCTTCACCGACATCGAGCAGCGCTACCGCCAGCGCTACGCCGACCTGGCCGTGCACCGCGAGGTGCGCGAGGTCTTCGTGCTCCGCGCCAAGGTGGTGAGGTGGCTGCGACACTTCCTGGATGAGCGCGGCTTTCTCGAGGTGGAGACACCGGTCCTCCAGCCGCTCTACGGCGGCGCCGCCGCCCGGCCGTTCGTCACCCACCACAACGCGCTGGACATGCCGTTGTACCTGCGGATCGCCGACGAGCTGTATCTCAAGCGTCTGCTGGTGGGGGGGCTGGAACGGGTGTACGAGATCGGACACGACTTCCGGAACGAGGGGATGGACCGGACCCACAACCCCGAGTTCACCATGCTGGAGTTCTACCAGGCCTACGCCGACTACGGCGACATGATGGCGCTCACCGAGGCCATGGTCGCCGGGGTGGTGGAGCACTGCCTGGGCACCCGTTCCCTCCAGCGGTACGGCACCACCCTCGATTTCACCCCGCCGTTCCGGCGGGTCTCCTTCATCGAGGGCATCCGCGAGCGCGCTGGCCTCGACCTGCGGACCGCCTCGGACCAGGAGATGCGGCGGGTGCTGCTCGGCCGGGTCGAGCCGGCCGAGGCA
>DASTYK010000184.1 GCA_035764935.1 Longimicrobiales bacterium
GTTCGCCAGCCGCGCCTGCACGCGCGCCACCCGCACCCGCCGCCTGTTCCTGGGCGGTCCCCGTCTCCGCACCCCGGCCCTTCTGCGTCTCCGTCTGCCCGGAAGCAACCGCCTGTGCACCCTTCCCGATGTCACCGGCGCCGGCAGCAGAACGTGCGGCCTCACCCGAAGAGGCGTCAGGGGTCCCCGCGCCCGCCGTTTCCCCGGCCCCGGCCCCGGCCCCGGCTCCCGGCCCGCCTCCGACGTCCCCGATGTCCTCGTCGGCCCCCGCAATCACCGCGATCACCTGCCCGATCGGCGCAGTGTCGCCTTCCGGCAGCATGATCTTGCGCAGCACGCCGGAGCCGCGGGCGACCAGCTCCATCGTCGCCTTGTCGGTTTCGATCTCGGCGAGGACGTCGCCGTCCTTGACCTGGTCGCCTTCCTTCTTCAGCCAGCGAACGAGCTGTCCCTCTTCCATCGTCGGGGACAGCGCTTCCATGTGGACTTTCGTTGCCATAAGCCTTGACGAATCAGGACGAGCGCCAGCGCAGTCGCCAGGGGGAGATCGTCTCCCGGCCCGCTCGCCACCTGTTAACTCTCACCGCCACCAGCGATCGCGCGCACCTGCTCATCGGACGCGCGCGCATCGGTTCAAACCGTCTGCCGGTACAGCACCCTGTTGCATGCAGCGACGACGCGCTCCGCCGATGGCTTCGCCATCCGCTCCAGCATCTTCGCGTACGGCATCGGCACGTCCGCCTGCGTCACGCGCAGGATCGGCGCGTCCAGGTAGTCGAACGCCTCCTCCTGGATCGTGTCGACGATCTGCGAGCCGATGCCGACGTACGGCCAGCCTTCCTCGACGTACACGACGCGGTTCGTCTTCTGCACGGTCGCGAGGATCGCATCGACATCGAGCGGACGCAGCGAGCGCAGGTCCAGCACTTCCGCGTTGACGCCATCCTTCTCGAGTGCGGTCGCGGCCTGCAGTGCGACGTGCACCATCTTGCCGTGCGTGATGATGCTGACGTCGGAGCCCTCGCGCTTCACTTCAGCGACGCCCAGCGGCACGACATGGTCCTCTACGTCAGGAACCTCGCCCTTCATGTTGTACAACAGCTCGCCTTCCATGATGACGACAGGGTCGTCGTCCCGGATCGCGGCCTTGAGCAGTCCCTTCGCATCTGCCGGCGTCGCCGGCGTCGCGATCTTGAGACCGGGGAAGTGCGCGTACGACGATTCCAGCGCCTGGGAGTGCTGCGCCGAAAGCTGCAGCGCGGCGCCGGTCGGTCCACGGAACACGATCGGGCACTTGTACTTGCCCGCCGTCATGTAGTGCACCTTGGCCGCGCTGTTGAAGACCTGGTCCATCGCCAGGATCGAGAAGTTGAACGTCATGAACTCGATCACGGGACGCAGGCCCAGCATCGCTGCACCGACACCCAGCCCGGTGAACCCGAGCTCCGTGATCGGCGTGTCGACGATGCGCTTCTCGCCGAACCGGTCGAGCAGCCCCTTGGACACCTTGTATGCGCCATTGTACAGCCCGACTTCCTCGCCCATCAGGAAGACGTCGGGATCGCGCTCCATCTCTTCAGCGAGCGCCTGGTTCAGCGCCTCGCGATAAGTCAGTGTAGACATTTTCCTCAATCAACACGTTGAATGCGGGGCCGGGCCCTGGGCCCAGGGCCCTGGGCCCGCGTTCAGCTCAGCCCTGCTCCAGCCGGTTCTTGCGATCAAAGAACAGCCGCCCGTGCACATCCTCGGATGCGTACACGTGCGTGTAGAGATCCTCGAGCCCCGGCTCGGGCGAGTTGTCCGCGAACTCGGCGGCCTCCTCGCACACCTTCTGGATCTCGGCGTCCATCGTCTTCAGCTCCTCGTCGGTCAACTGGTTGTTGTCCTTGAGCAGCTCGAGGAAGCGCGTGATCGGATCCTTCTGCTTCTGCTCCTCGACCTCTTCCTTGGTGCGATACACGCCATGCACCGGGTCGGACATCGAGTGGCCCATGAAGCGGTAGCAGCGCGCCTCGATCAGTGTCGGCGTGCCGTCCTTGCGCGCACGGTCGATCGCCTCCTGCGTCACGCGACGCATGTCGATCACGTCCATCCCGTCCGCGACCGCCGACGGCATGTCGTACGCGCTCGCCTTCTGCGAGATGTCGTACAGCGACGACGCGCGCTCCCACGCGGTGCCCATTCCGAAGCGGTTGTTCTCGACGATGAAGATGACCGGCAGCTTCCAGAGCGCGGCCATGTTCAGCGACTCGTGGAACGCACCCTGGTTCACCGCCGCCTCGCCCATGTAACAAAGCACGACGTTGTCCTGCTCGCGGTACTTGATCGCGAACCCGGCGCCGACCGCCAGCGGGACCTGCCCGCCGACGATGCCCCAGCCGCCCAGGAAGTTCTGCTCGGCGCCGTACAGGTGCATCGAGCCGCCCTTGCCGCCCGCGCAGCCATCGACACGGCCATACAGCTCGGCCATCACCGCGTTCGGCGTGATCCCCTTCACCATCGCCTGCACGTGATCGCGGTAGGCCGTGATCACGTAGTCCTCGGGGCGGAGCGCCATGATCGAGCCGACCGCGACCGCCTCCTGCCCGATGTAGAGATGGCAGAAGCCGCCGATCTTACCGATCGCGTACGCCTCCGCCGACTTCTCCTCGAACCGCCGGCCGAGCAGCATCTGGTACAGCATTGCATGCAGCTCGTCCTTCTTCAGCCCCAGCAACGCGTCCCCCTTCCGTGCGCCCGCGTCGCGACCGTTCGAGCTTCCGCCCGCCTGCGACGTCTTCCGGGCCGCCTTCGTCTGTGCCATCCCTCTCTCCTCAGATCACTTCAATGCGCCATCAGCGCGCATTTTTGGTTCCGCCGAATACACGACCGGCCGGCGCAGCCTCCGCTCCTCGCGGGCCACCGCGGCCGGCCGGGGGTTGTCGCCTCCAGCGTACTGTCCCGTCAGCCGGCCTTCCGTTTCGTTTCCAGTTGCACCAGCGGCGGCATTACCTCCGCCGGTGCCGGGACATCTGCTTCCAGCACCTCGCGGATCTCGCCGGCCGCCCCCGCCGTGACCGTCCGCGCCTGCGTCTCGGCGTGATAGCTGGAGCGCACCAGCGGACCCGACTCCACGTGCCGGAAGCCGAGCTCCTCTTCGCCGAGCCGCTTCCACTCCCGGAACTCCGCCGGCGTCACCCACCGCGCCACCGGCGCGTGGTGCTCGCTCGGGCGCAGATACTGGCCCAGCGTCACGATGTCGACCGCCGCCTTGCGCAGGTCGACGAGCGCCTGGCGGATCTCCTCCTGCGTCTCGCCCATGCCGAGGATCACGCCCGACTTGGTCAGCATCGTCGGGTCGATTGCCTTGGCAGCGCCCAGGTACGAGATGCTGCGCCAGTAGCGGCCGCCCGGCCGCGCCCACGGGTGCAGCCGCTCCACGGTCTCGAGGTTGTGGTTCAGGATGTCCGGCTTCGCGTCGACGACCACGCGCAGCGCGTCCTCGTCACCCTTGAAGTCCGGGATCAGCACCTCGATCGTCATCGACGGGCGTCGCGTACGGCACTCGCGGATCGTCTCAGCGAAGATCCGGGCACCGCCGTCCGGCAGCTCGTCCCGGTTCACGCTGGTGATCACGACGTGCTCGAGCTGCAGCGCCTCGATCGCCTCACCGACCCGGCGCGGCTCGTCCTCGTCCAGCTCCGTCGGCATGCCGTGCGCGATCGCGCCGGACGTGCACGCGCGCGGGCACACATCGCCCAGGATCAGGAACGTCGCCGTCCCCGCTTCCCAGCACTCACCAATGTTCGGGCAGCCCGCCTCCTCGCACACGGAGTGCAGGTTCAGCCCCCGCATCAGCCCCTTGAGCCGGCTGTAGTTCTGCCCCCCCGGCGAGCGGACCTTCAGCCACTCCGGCTTCTTCCCCCGCAGCGGCTGCGGCGCCCCGTCCAGGATCGGCAGCCGTGCCGTCCCCTTGGACTTGACGACGCCCGTGTCCTTGCCCGCCGGCGCGTACCCGCGCGGGCCGCCTTCTGGTGCAATCATCCCCTGCTCCCGTCGAGAACGGAAATCATACGCCCACGCGCAAGATGGGGCAAACATGGGGGTTGGAGGGCACGGCGCTGTGTCGCTGGGGGATGCGGGCTCGGGATGCGGGCTCGGGATGCGGGCTCGGGATGCGGGCTCGGGATGCGGGCTCGGGATGCGGGCTCGGGATGCGGGCCCCGGATGCAGGCCCCGGATGCAGGCCCCGGATGCAGGCCCCGGATGCGGCCCCGGATGCGGGCGCTAGGCGCAGGCCGGTGCAGTCCGATGTGCGGCCCGCCCTCCGCCGGTGCCGAGACGCGTGCCCGTGCGCGTGCCGCCATGCTCATGCCGGTGCGGAGGTCGGTGAGCGGTGCCGGTGGTGGTGCCGGCGTGCTCGTGCCGTGCTGAGGCCGGTGAGCCTGCCCGTGCCGGTGCCGCCGTGCTCATGCCGGTGCGCGCCCGGCAATTGCCCCCGGGGCTAGCCTGAAACGTCACAATTGCGACGCCTCCTGACGGGCTATGTAACCTTTCCGGCCCTACACGCCGGAAACGTCACAGAACGCGAGCCCACACCCAGGGAATTGTAACCTTCCCGGCCATATGCGCCGGAAACGTCACACACCGTCGAATGCGCAGCGGCAATTGCGACGTTTCCGTCCCCCGTCTGAACAGCCCGGCACATGGGTGACAGTTTAGACCGGGCACATGGGTAACACTCACCCATGGCCTTTACGCGCCTTGAGCTGCCGGTCTGCTGGCTTGAGGACTCCTTGCGCTTCATCGAGTTGGGCGAGGTGGACCGGGCCAAAGAAGAGGTCCCACCATCCCGCTTGATTCAGCCGGAGTCCGACAGTCTGGCGGCGTAGGGTCTCGCTGACAAAGTACTGGTGGCTGCGCCATTTGATCTGTCCGTGGCGCAGCACACGCCGGCGCTGGAAGTCCTCCGGATAGTGGAGTTCCGGCAGGCGGCGCGGCATTCGTCGTTCGGACTGCAGATAGTAATGCGCCGGCGGACGCTGACCCAGCGCCTCATGCGGTCTCTCCTCGTTGTAAACCCGTCGAAATGCATCAAACGCACGTTGCTGCAGCTGGGGCGTCATCCGGGTCGGACGCGTTGCCTCTGCTTTGAGAGTGCGATGCATTCGTTCGTGAGCACCGTTGTCCTGCGGGTGTCGTGGCCGGATTCGCTCCAGCCGGATTCCGAGGCGAAGCCACCAGACTGCCAGCTGCGACAGACCGCCCAGAGCCCGGGAACTGAACGGCGCACCGTTGTCCGTCCGAATCACCTCCGGCAATCCAAATGAGCGAAACACCCGCTCAAAGGTCGCACGCGCCCCCGCAGTGCTGGTGCTCGGCAGGCCGTGGCATGCGAGCACATACCGCGTATGGGCATCGACGATGGTCAGCGGGTAGCAGAGCTGGCCGCAGCCGAGTCGAAACTCCCCTTTGAAGTCCGCTGTCCAAACGCGATTCGGTGCATCCGCCGCGGTGCGCGTCCCCATCCAGGCACCGGATCGCGAGCGCTTGCGTCGTCTCCGCTGGCTTAGGCCCTCTCGTCGTAGGATCACGCCGATCGTGCTCGCAGCCGGCCAGGTCACGTCCGGCGCGATCTCGAAGAGCCGCGAGCGTAGCTTACGTGGCCCCCACGTCGGATGCTTCTGACGCAACTCGATGATCGCGGCCACCACCTCCGGCGGTGTCTGGAGCGCCTGGGTCCGCCGTACGCGCCGCCGATCCTCCAAGGCCGCCAGACCCTCAGCCTGATAGCGGGCCATCCACTTGTACCCGATGCGCCGGCTGATGCCGTACTGGCGGCACAGCTCACTCATGGATGTCCAGCCCTCCATGGCCTCCAGGACGAACCTCGCTCGTTCTTCCATCGGACAGGTCTCACTCCAGGGCATCGGGCTCCTCCGCACAGGGTAGAGCCCTAGTCTGCACTCGAGTGTTACCTATGTGCCCGGTCCATCCTGTTACCTATGTGGCCGGTCTGTACCGTCCCCCGTCCCCCGTCCCCCGTCCCCCCGTCCCCCCGTCCCCCCGTCCCCCCGTCACCCCGTCACCCGCCGACCACTATTCCGGTATTCTGGAGCGTACGGCCCCGTCCCTCACACCAGCATCGCCCCCAGCGCCTCCCGCAGCCGCGGCTGCTTCCACCCGAACCCCGCGTCCTGCAGCACCTTCGGGATCACCTTCAGCCCACCGAGGAGCAGCTCCTCTCCCATCGCCCCGGGCGCCAGCCGCAAAGCAAACGCCGGCGCCTTGAGCACGCTCGGCCGGTTCACCGCCCGCGCCAGCTCGGCGTTCAGCTCCGCGTTGGTAACGAAATCCGGCGCAACCAGGTTGACAGCGCCCGCGATGTCGGGCCGATCGAGAAAGAACAGCAGCGCGCCGACCACGTCCTCGAGTGCGATCCACGGCATGTACTGCTCGCCGCTGCCCAGGCGCGCCCCGAGCCCCAGGCGGTAGAGCGGCAGCACCACTTTGAGCATGCCGCCCTTCGGCGAAAAGATCGGCGCGGTCCGCGGATGCACGACCCGGATCCCCGCCTCGCGCGCGGGGTCGGCGGACTGCTCCCATGCCCTGGTCACGTTCGCCATGAACCCCTCACCCGGCGGGCTCGCCTCGGTGAGCGGCTCGTCGCCGCGATTGCTGCCGTAATAGTTGACGCCGGACATGCTCACGAGCACCGCGGGCTTTTCCCGGCGTTCCGCGAGCGCGCGCGCGAGCAGCGTCGTGCCCTTCGCCCGGCTCTGGTAGATCGCGCGCTTCTTCCCCGGCGTCCACACACCGGCGATCGACTCGCCCGCCAGGTGCACCACCGCATCCACGCCCTCGAACTTGGCGGCCTCGACCTGCCCCCGGTCCGGCTGCCAGACGACCACGCGCTCCCGCGACGACACGTCCCGGAACGAGCGCACCACCCGGACGACCTCGTCCCCGCGCCGCCGCAGCGCCTCCGCCAGCGCCCGGCCGACCATGCCGCTGGAACCCGTTATGGCAACCCGCACGGGACCCTCCCTTGAACTGGAACCGCACGCCCGGAGCCCGCGCCCGAGCCCGGGTCAACAGCCGGCGGTCACCGGCACCGCACGTCACGCCGCCCGCGAATCCACGCGGCCACCCCGGCCCCCGGCCCCCGGCCCCAGGCCCCGGCCCGCCTAACCCCCCGGCAACCGCCACCACACCAGCCCAGCCCTCAACGATCCCGAGGCAACGTCACATCACGCTCTTCCCGCGCCCGCGCCGCCTCGTTCCGGTCCGACGCCTCATACTCCGACTTGAGCAGGTCCAGCATCTCCTGCCGCCGCCGATACAGGCGCTTCGGCTCGCGCGGCTCGTGGCGCGTCAGCGCGTAGGCCGCCAGCATCGGCATGGCGATCGTCGCATCCGTGTAGCAGACCACCGCGTCGGGGAGCCGGTCCGGATCGACCTTGCCCCAGCTCACGGCCTCGGCCGGCGTCGCGCCGGACAGGCCGCCCGTGTCGGGGCGGGCGTCCGTGAACTGCAGGAAGTAGTCGTGCCCCTTTTCGGCGATGCCGAGCACCTCCTGGATCTGCGGCTCGGTCTGGAGCGCGAAGTTCTTGGGGCTGCCGCCGCCGAAGATCGTGATCGCGCTCCGGCCGCCGCCGCGCTTGGCGGCGAGCACGATCGACGCGGTCTCGTTGACGTCCGCGTTGACGTCGAACTGCAGCGAGTAGCCCTGCAGTGTCGCCGCCGCGACGTTCATCCCGATCGAGGAGTCGCCCGGCGACGACGTGTAGATGGGGACGTCGTACTCGTGACACGTTGCGAGCAGCGACTTGCCCTTCTGGCCGAGCGCCTTCTGCCGCTCGGCCACGTACTTCCCCGCGAGCCAGTGGAACTCCGCCGTCGACATGGTGCGCTGGAACTCGTCACCCGTGATCATCTTCCGGAAGAACGCGTCCGTGTCGAGCAGGACCGAGTAGTCGAAGAAGATGTCGTAGATGCGCACGACCTCCTCGTCGCGCAGCTCGATGTCGGAGACGGCGGGGCTGCCCTGGTGCAGGTCGAGGCCGATGCCGAAATGCGTGTCGTGGTACAGGTTTGCGCCGGTCGAGATGATCCAGTCGATGAAACCGGCCTCGATCAGCGGGATGATCGCGCTCATGCCCAGCCCCGCGGGCGTCAGTGCACCGGTGAGCGTGACACCGATCGTGACGTCGTCGTCGAGCATGCGCTCGGCGAACAGGCGGCACCCTTCACGCAGGCGGCCGCCGTTGTAGGAGAGAAACGCCTGGTCGACCAGGTCGGCCGCCGACACTCCCTTCGCGATCGGCTCCGGCGCGATGCGCGCGCCACCGAGGTACTTGCTCTTCTTGCTCATCCCGTTGCTCGTGTCACCGTCTCGAAAAAGTGAATTGCTCCTGCCGCAGTCGGTCCGCGCTCGAACGCGCGCGACGCGTCGTCGCAGCGGCTGCCGCGCTTCCCGCCGGTGTGCCGCGCCGAACCGGTCAGCCAATCACGGCATGCTGCGCCGCTGCCGCTGCATGCGATCGCCGATGTCGCCGCGCGACAGTCCCGAATAGATCGCCCGCTCGCCACCCATCGCCGCGCGCTTCTCACAGTTGCGCTCGTAGCAGTCGACGATGTGCTGCGCAGCGGCCTCGGGCGAGTCGGTGATCATCAGCAGGTCGATGTCCTCCGCCTTGATCTTGCCGTCGCCCAGCATTCTGTCGCGCACCCAGTCGAGCAGGCCGCCCCAGTAGTCGCTGTTGTACAGCACGATCGGGAAGTCGCGGACCTTGCCGGTCTGGATCAGCGTGAGCGCCTCGAACAGCTCGTCCATCGTGCCGAAGCCGCCCGGGAAGATGACGAAGCCTTCCGCGTACTTCACGAACATCGTCTTGCGCACGAAGAAGTAGCGAAAGTTGATCGCGGTGCGTACCCAGCGGTTCATCCCCTGCTCGAACGGCAGCTCGATGTTGCAGCCGACGCTCTCGCCACCGGCCTCCGCGGCGCCGCGGTTCGCGGCTTCCATGATGCCCGGCCCGCCGCCCGTGATCACGCCGAACCCGTGCTGGACGAGCAGCTCCGCCGTGCGCTGCGCGGCGGTGTAGTCGGGCTCGTCGGGGCGCGTGCGGGCGCTGCCGAAGATGCTGACCGACGGACCCAGCCGCGCCAGGGTGTCGAAGCCCTCCACGAACTCGCCCATGATCCGGAAGACGCGCCACGCGTCGGTCGTGGTCGCGATCTCCGGCGACACGCGCTGGCTGTCCCGCTGCAGCAGCCGCTCGTCCTCCGTTTCCTCGCCGGGCTGCTTCGCGAACTCGGTGACGGGCACCGGCGGCTGAGGCGGCGGCTCCGCCGGTGTGGGCTGCTCCTCCCGCTCCCGCTCGTTCTTCGGCTTCTCTGTCGGCATTCTCCCCCAGGTCGGTCCGGACGCGATCCGCGCAAGATATTCGCCGGTCGGTCACGGGACCATTGCGCGGCGCCTTTACTCCGCTCGCGCCGTGATTGTAGCTTGGCCGCATGAAATGTCCTGGATGCGGCCGTCAGACCGACGGCAAGTTCTGTCCCGACTGCGGCACCCCGCTGAAGGGCGCGGCCTGCCGGAGCTGCGGCGCGTCGCTCGCCGCGGGCGCACGCTTCTGCAACCAGTGCGGTGCGCCGACCGGTGCCGCTGCGCCGGCCGCACAGACCGCGCGCAGCTCGGCGAACACGCCATGGCTGCTCGCGGGCGGCGTGCTCGTCGTCATCATCCTGATCATGGTCGTGCCGATGTTCTTCGGCGACGACGCACCACCGCAGCAGCAGACGACGGCGCCGTTCGCCAGCGGTGGCGGCACAGGCACGCCGCCCGCCCTGTCCGGCGACATGCGCCAGAACGCGGACCGGCTGTTCAACCGCATCATGGAGGCCCGCGAGAGCGGGGATAACGCGGCGGCCGCGCAGTTCTATCCGATGGCGATCCAGGCGTACGAGGCGTCGGAGCCGCTGGACGCGGACGGGCTCTACCATCTCAGCCTGATCCAGTCCGCTTCCGGGAACTACGCCGCCGCGCGCGCGACCGCGCAGCGGATCCTCGACATGTCGCCCAGCCACCTGCTGGGACTCGGCGCCGCCGCGGAGGCGCTGCTCGAGTCGGGCGACACGGCCGCGGCGCGCGAGCACTACGCGCGCTTCCTCGAGGCGTTCGAGAGCGAGCGCAACAAGGGATACCCGGAGTACCTCGACCACTCGGCGATCCTCCCGTCGTACCAGCAGCAGGCACGGGCGATCACCGGCGGCTGAACGTGTGAACCGCTTCGCGCTCGTCTTCGCCCTGCTGCTCGCGCTGCCCTTCACCGGCCACGCGCAGAACCCCTCGCAGACGACGCTCACGCCGCCGGCCGCTCGCACCATCAGTGCGGCCGGCATCCGCGGACACCTCGCCTTTCTCGCCGACGACCTGCTGCAGGGACGCGCCCCGGGCACGGCCGGCGGCCGGCTCGCCGCACGCTACATCGCATCGCAGCTCACGCTGATCGGCCTCGAGCAGCCACGCGGCGGCTTCCGCCAGGGCGTGGCCATCGACGCGTGGCAGCCGGACACGACGCGCAGCAGTGTCAGCTTCGTCGCGCGCGGTGACACCATCGGCGTCGCATTGAACGCTGACGTGATCGCATGGCCGGGCGTCGCGGACACGCTGGTCAACATCGGCGCGGACGTCGTGTTCGTCGGCTACGGCGTGCGCGCCCCCGAGTACGACTGGGACGACTACGAGCGGCGCGACGTCAAGGGCAAGGTCGTGCTCATCCTGGGCGGTGATCCGCCCACACCACCGACCGAGCCGGCGCTGTTCGAGGGACGCGCACTCACCCGGTACGGACGCTGGACGTACAAGCTCGAGGAGGCGCGCAGGCAGGGAGCGGCGGGTGCGCTCATCGTGCACACCGACGACTCGGCCGGCTATCCGTGGAACGTCGTGCAGTCGTCGTTCGGCGAGGCACAGTACACGCTCGCCGATCGCAGGAACCAGCCCGCGCCGCTGCGCGTCGAAGGATGGATCCGCGTGTCGACCGCGCGCTCGCTGCTCGCGGACGCGGGTCACAGCCTCGACGAGCTGCTCGCGTCAGCCGCACGTCGCGACTTCCAGCCGGTCAGCACCGGCATCACCATGCGTGCGCGCATCGCAGGCAGCGCGCGACGCATCGACACGCAGAACGTGGTCGGGATGCTGCCAGGCCGGGAGCACGCGGACTCGTTCGTCGTCTATACCGCGCACTTCGATCACCTGGGCATCGGCCCCGCGGTCAACGGCGACTCGATCTACAACGGCGCATACGACAACGCGAGCGGCGTTGCAGCTCTGCTCGAGATCGCACGCGCATTCCGCAGGCTGGAGCAACCGCCCGCGCGCTCCGTCGTGTTCCTGTTCACCACGGCGGAGGAAGCAGGACTGCTGGGCTCGACACAGTACGTGCGCACGCCCGCCGCTCCAGTTGCGAACACGATTGCGGCCATCAACATCGACGGCGCAAACCTCTGGGGAGAAACGCACGACTTCGTGCTGCTCGGCGCGGAATCGACACCGGGCATCGCCGGCATCGCAGACGCGCGCGGTGCAGAGATGAACATGCGACGCACGCCCGATCCCGCGCCGTGGCTCGGCCTGTACTTCCGCTCCGATCACTTCGCGTTCGTGCAGGCAGGCGTGCCCGCCGTGCAGCTGATGCACGGTGAGCACTATCGCGGACGACCGGAGAACTGGGGCATCGAGATGCTCGCACGCTGGAACGCATCGAGCTATCACCTGCCCACCGACGAGTACGATCCTGCGATGGACCTGCGCGGCGCCGTGCAGCAGGCGCGACTCGCGTTTCTGATCGGGTACGACGTGGCGGAACGCGGTGTGGGGAACGACTCGACGACGCAACGCGAGCGCTAGCGGATCAACGACGAAGAACGTCCCGATCCGCTGCGATCACGCACGGCTCGCGCTCCCCTACAATCCCGTCGGCAGATCGAAGAACTCCCACTCCAGGCCGAACCGCTCCGCCAGGTGCGCCGCAAGCGCACGCACGCCGAACGTCTCCGTCGCGTAGTGCCCGCCGTAGTACACGTTGATTCCGCCCTCGACAGCGTCGAAGTACGTGTGGTGCGCACCCTCGCCGGTGATGAATGCGTCGAGCCCCGCGGCGATCGCTTCGCCGATGCTGCTGCCGCCGCCACCCGTGATCACGCCGATCGTCCGGATCCGCTCGGGTCCGCCCGGCATCAGGTGCACCCGGACCCCCAGCCGATCGTCCAGCCGCGCGGCCAGCGCTTCCCGCGTGATCTCGCACTCGCCCCAGACGCCGACGTCGACGCCCTGGTACGCCCCGAAGGTGCCTTTCAGGTCGATGCCGAGCTCACGGGCCAGTTGGGCGTTGTTGCCGACTTCTGGGTGCAAGTCCAGCGGGAGGTGAGCCGCGTACAGCGCAACACCGCTGGCGATCAGTGGCTGCAGCCGACGGTAGCGTCTGTCCGTCACCGGCCGGTTGCCGTCCCAGAACAGCCCGTGATGCACCAGGAGCAGGTCGCAGTCCGACCGCACCGCCACGCGCACGCTGGCCTCGCTGGCATCGACCGCAACACCGAGCCGCCGGACGTCGCGCGTGCCCTCCACCTGCAGCCCGTTCAGTGCCCCGGGGTAGTCGGGAATCGCGGTAACGCGAAGGTATCCATTCAGGTACTCGACCAGCTCGTGCAGCCTCATCCGCCGCTGTCCCTCACTGTTGATAACAGGGGGGTGCTTTTCAACACCCGCATGTTAAAAAGTGCCTCTGTACGCCAAAGTTACGCTCTGACAACAACTTGGACGATTTCGACGTTTTGTGGAGAATTCCGGCGCGTTCCCGGACACAGGTACGAAAATCGCGGTGCCGGGACAGTGTCCCAGCCCCGCGATTCGCTGTTTCCGTTACGTCCGGCGTTACATGCCAGGCGTCGCTTCGATCGCCGGCCCGGAGCTCTTTGGTGCCGCCGTCTCGCCGCCGCCGGTCCGCACCGCCGCCGGCACCGATGACGGCCGCTCGGCATCGCCGGTCCTGACATTGCCGTTGACCTGGCCACCCTCGTCCAGCTTGATGCGGCGCGCGCGGATCTCCCCCTGGATCTGGCAGGTCGCCTGCAGCTCGAGACGGCTCTCCGCCGACACGGTGCCGGTGACCTTGCCGCCGATGATCGCATCCTGCGTCAGGATGTCGCCCTCGACGACGCCGTCCTTGCTGACGACCACGGCCTTGCCCGCCCGGACCGTACCCTTGATGTAGCCTTCGACCCGGAGCGTGCCGTCCGCGGTGCAGTCGCCGTCGACACGCATGCCGGGTCCGATGATCGAGATCACGCCGTCGCGCGGGGTCTGTGAGCCGTTCGTTTCCTTGGCCATTTCGCTCTGATCCTTGGAGGAGTTCCTGGACGTGCTTTGCGCGTTCCTGCCGATGAGCGCCATTGCTGCCTCAGGGTGCTACGAAGCGGAGCGGGTCGACCGGACGACCGTCGCGCCGAACTTCGAAATGCAGGTGCGGCGCGGACGACCGGCCGCTGGTGCCGACGCGCGCCACCGGCTGCCCTGCAGCCACCCGCGCGCCCGCGTCCACGAGCAACGTGTCGGCGTGCCCGTAGAGCGACTGGATACCGTCGCCGTGATCGAGGACGACATAGTAGCCGTAAACGTCGTCCACGCCAGCGATTCGCACCACCCCCGCACCGGCCGCCCGGATGAGGCTGCCCCGGCTCACCGCGATGTCCACCCCCGGGTGATCCGAGGCGTCGGACACGCGGCGGGTGATGAAGCCTCGCGATTCCAGCGGCCACTGCTGGATCACACCGTCGATCATCGCCGCATCGTCGCCGGTCTCGGTGGCCGCGGTGTCGGGCTTGGGCCGCAGCGGCGGGAGGAGGGGTTGCCCGTCGCCCGAGGGTGCGTCGGCCCCGAGCAGCTGGCGCACGCGCTCGTACTGCGCCTCCACCTCGGCCAGCGTCCGCGCGAGCTCGGTAACCTGCGCCCGCTCCGCGTGCAGCCGCTCGTTCTCCCGCACCAGTGCGGGCACGCGCCCGGCCTGCGCCGCAATGGGAAACCAGAGCGCCAGCACGAGGGCAACCGCAATGGCCACGGCGATGAACATCAGGAGGTAGAAGCGCAGCCGGCCGTAGGAGATCTCGTAGGTGCGCGTCTCGAGGTCGCCGTGCGGCACGACGATCACGGTCAGGCGGCGTTCGTCAGCCATTCATTCCCAGCCGGCGCGTGTGTGTCGCGCGGTTGCCAGCGGTCGACGGATGGTCTGCCACCGGCCCGCGCATGTGCGGCGCACTGCTGCCACGTGCAGTGTGCATTCTGCCTCAGGATACGACGTCCAGGGCGGAGCGGCCCGCCAGGATCTCGAAGAGCCGCTCGAAGTCTTCGGCGCCGTAGAACGGGATTTCCAGCTTTCCCTTCATGCCGCGCCCGCGCTTGATGCGTACATCCGTGCCCAGCGCCCGCTGCAGCTCCTCCTCGAGCTGCCGCTCCGTGGCGTCCCGCTGCTTTTCCTGCCGCGGGCGGCGCCGGCTGGCACCCCGGGTCCGCTGGACTTCCGCTTCGACCTCGCGCACGCTCCACCCCTGCTCGACAGCGCGCCTCGCGAGGTCGGCAATGGTGCGGTCGTTGTCGGCGCCGAGCAGCGCGCGCGCATGCCCCGCGGAAAGACGATTCTCGGAAAGGAGCACGCGGACGCTGGCGGGCAGCTGGAGCAGGCGGATCGCGTTGGCCACCGTGGAGCGGTCCTTCCCCACGACGTCCGCGATCTGCTGCTGCGTCAGCGAGAACTCCTGGCCCAGGCGCTCGTAGGCCTGGGCTTCTTCCAGCGCGTTGAGCTGCGCCCGCTGGATGTTCTCGACCAGCGCGAGCACCAGCATGGTGCGGTCGTCGACGTCGCGCACGACCGCGGGGATGTCGGTCCAGCCCAGCCGTGTCGCGGCGCGCCAGCGGCGCTCACCGGCGACCAGCTCCCAGCGCGTGGCGCCCGGCCCATCGACCGGTCGGACGACAATCGGCTGCAACAGCCCGTTCGCCTCGAGGGAAGCGGCAAGATCGGCCAGCTCCTGCTCGGAGAACTCGCGGCGCGGCTGATAGGCGTTGGGACGGACGTCGGCGATGCGGATCCGGCGGGCTTCAGGCTGTTCCTGGGTGGCATGGCCGGTGACCTCGGCCGCAGCCTGCTCGCCCAGGTAGTCTCCGAGCAGCGCGCCGAGCCCCTTGCCCAGCCGCTTGCCCGACCGTTTGTCGTCGCGCGGCCGGCTTTCCCGGGCGCGCCCGCCGGTCGGCTCGGGCGCGCTCATGCGACACCTTCCTCGGCCTGGCGCGTCGCGTGGGCGGCGTCGTGGGCGATGATCTCGCGCGCCAGCGCCAGGTAGCTCTGCGAGCCGGCGGACAGCACGTCGTAGACGGCGATCGGCTTGCCGAAGCTGGGTGCCTCCGCCAGCCGCACGTTGCGCGGGATCACGCTGCTGAAGACGCGGCTGCCGAAGTACTCCTTGGCCTCGTCTGCGACCTGGCGCGACAGGTTGAGCCGCTGGTCGAACATCGTGAGCAGCACGCCCTCGATCTGGAGCCCGGGATTCAGGCTCTGCTGCACCAGGCGGATCGTGTTCAGGAGCTGGGACAGCCCTTCCAGCGCGTAGAACTCGCACTGGATCGGGATCAGGACGGTGTCCGCCGCGGCCAGCGTGTTCAGCGTGAGCAGTCCGAGCGACGGCGGGCAGTCGACGAGCACGTAGTCGTACGCTTCGCGCACGTCTGCCAGCGCGTTGCGCAGGCGCAGCTCCCGGTCCTCCCCCTCCACCAGCTCGACCTCCGCCCCGACCAGGTCCTGGCTCGAGGGGATGACGTCCAGCAGGGGGAAGTGCATGCCCCGGAGCGCGGCCTCCTCGGCCGGCGTCGCGCCGATCAGCACGTCGTAGGTCGAGCGTTCGACGGTGTTCTTGTCGATGCCCAGGCCGCTGGTGGCATTCCCCTGCGGGTCCATGTCGACGATGAGCGTGCGCCGCTCCGCGACGGCGAGGCCCGCGCCGAGGTTGATTGCGGTGGTCGTTTTGCCGACCCCGCCCTTCTGGTTGGCGATCGCAATGACGCGGGACATGCGCTCCGTGTGCCGGCTCAGTGTGGGGGGATGAATATAGGTGCGTGGTGCGGGAGGGTAAAGCAGGGACGGGGGCGCGGACATGGCTGCGTGGGTGTTTCACGTGAAACACGAGCGGGTTTGGTGGTTCTTTTTCACGCAGAGACGCGGAGGAGCAGAGCCGCGGAGCGAGCTTGCGCCGCTTGCCGGCAGCGTGGAGCCCCTGTTGCGCCCGGCTCCGGCACGACCGGGGAAATGCAGCGCCTCCCGGGAGGGCACGCTGCACCCTCCCCGGCATGCTGCACCCCGCCCCCGCCAGACCGGCGAAGAGCCAGTTACGCCCCGCCTCGCCAGCTCTTCGCGGAACATCGACATTGTTTCACGTGAAACTTCCATTGCGATATGCGGGGTGCCTGCATCGCATTATGCAAACCCGCCGCTACGACAACACCTCTTGGCGCCGGGGCACCTGGGACTACCTTCAGCTTCCGTAGGACTGCATCCCGCAGGGTAGGCAGCAGGGCCGCCCGTCACGCGGTTGCCTGCGGGCGGCGCTGCCTCTGATCGGGCACGCAGCAAGCGGAGGACGAAGCGTCGCTTCCAGAAGGAGCGGCGGACAGCACTCACGAAAGGCGGCTGAGTTGGTGGATCGGATACGCGTGCTGATCACCGGGCGGGTACAGGGCGTCGGGTATCGAGCCTGGGCAGTTCACCAGGCGCGCAAGCTCGAGGTGCGTGGCTGGATCCGCAATCGGGCGGACGGGGCGGTGGAGGCAGAGGTCGCGGGCGACCCGGATGCGGTGGCGCGCATGCGTGATCTGCTTGCACAGGGTCCTCCCCTCGCGCACGTCGATCGGCTGGTCGATGAGCAGCCGGGCATCGAGTCGTTACCGGAGACGTTTCAGACGGTGTGGTGACCCTTCCATGACGTGACGTGCGTGCGCACGCACGGTCTCGACTCACTGGCAGCATCGTGCAGCGCCGCTCAGCGCCGGCTCGAGGGATCCTCGTGCCGGCGTCGCTGCATGTTCGACACAATGCGATCTGCCAACACCTGGCTGTGGCGGTAAAGCGAGCTGCCCACGACGATCGCACCGCCAAGGCCAAGCACCATCGCGATGCGTGCATCACCGCCAAGTCCGTTGCGCATGAGAAAGGCCGTCTCAGCTACGTGGAGGGCAAGCTGCAGACTGGCCACTGCCACCAGCGTCACTGCAAGAGCCCGAATGCCGATGAGAATCACGGGACCTGGACGTGTCATCGAAGACCTCGAGGGTACGTGTGCGCCGTGAACACCAGAGTTCGCCGTCGATGGACGTGTCTCGACAGCCGGGGATGTAATTTCACCACGTCCTGCTGTACGCTGCTTCGGCCGGCCATTCCCGACCAGTCAGAATCTCCATGATTCGAACGAACACGCCAGACCGAACGCGCCTGCGTGGTCCGACTGAAACATGCGACGGTTCGTCGCTTCCCGATTAGCCTGATTCCATTCCTCCGCGCAAAGACGTACTACGGCATTTCGCCCAAACGAAAACGGACCGGCCACCGAAGCACCCGATCCGTTCTCCGCGTCCTCAGCGCCTCGGCGGTGAAGACAATCCGCTATTTACGCGAAGCATGCCATTTCTTGCGCTCGCGCATCAGCTGGAACTGCTGCGGAATCGACGCGA
This sequence comes from Longimicrobiales bacterium, assembly GCA_035764935.1. Lineage (NCBI taxonomy): Bacteria > Pseudomonadati > Gemmatimonadota > Longimicrobiia > Longimicrobiales > Longimicrobiales bacterium. Next base: position 17,762 of record DASTYK010000184.1, read on the forward strand.
CGTTCTGCGCGACGTAGTACAGGTTCAACCCCGACGCGAAGCGCAGGAAGATTACCGTCATGAAGATGGGCATGAAGTACATCATCATCTTCATCTGCGGGTTCTCGAGATGCGCCGGCGTCGACTTCATCGTGATGAACTGCTGCAGGAACATCGTCGCGCCGAGCAGCACCGGCAGGATGTAGAGCGGATCGAAGCGTGACAGGTCCGGCAGCCAGAGGAACTCGACGCCGCGGAACTCGATCGTGCCCTGGAAGACGAAGAACAGCGCGATCAGCACCGGGAACGGGATGAGCAGCGGCAGGCAGCCGCCGAGCGGGTTGAAGCCCTCCTTGTAGAGCTTCATCATTTCCCGCTGCATCACCTCCGGGTTCGCCTTGTACTTCTCCTGGATCTCCTTGATGCGCGGCTGCAGCTCCATGTTCTTGAGCTGTGCACGCATGGAGCGCGCGTTGAGCGGCCAGAGCAGCAGGCGCACGAGCACACCGAACAGGATGAGCACCCAGCCGTAGCCGATGTTCAGGTTGGTGTGCAGCCAGACGAGCGCCCAGGTGACGGCATGCCCGATCGGCCGAAGGATCGGACGCAGCAGTCGCCAGCCGTAGGGGTTCACGTCCTCGAGGCCGTTGCCGAACGCGGCGAGCCGGTCGGCGACCTGCGGGCCGATGTAGACGTCGAAGGCGACGGTCCCGTCCGCGGCGGCGGGCAGTGTTGCGACGATGTCCGCCGCATCCTCGACGCCGGTCGGCTGGGCGCGCACGCCGCCGAACGGCAGGCTGCCCTCACCGCTCATCGCAGCGACGAGGAAGTACTTGCTCTTGACCGCGACCCAGGTGAACGGGCCGTTGTGCACGCGCGGCTCGTCGACGGAGCGGAGGTTGACGCTCTCGATGCCCTCGCGCGTGCCGTTCATCACGTAGGCGAGGGAGCGCCGGTCCTCGTTGGGGTCGGCCTCGTTGGAGCGCAGGGTGTGCGGCAGGCCGATCTGGAGCTGCGGCGCTTCCGCGAACCCGCGCGTCAGCAGCGTCGCGCGCAGGGTGTAGTCGTCGGGTGCGAGCGTGTAGGTGAGTACGGCTTCACGGCTGCCGCCGCGCCACGCAAAGCGCACGCGCTGCAGGCCGGCCGAGTCGTCGGCCGCCTCCAGCCGCAGCGGCACCTGCGCAGTCTGGCCCCCCTGCCCCACCACCAGTACGGGCTCAAGCAGGCTGCCGCCCTCGGGCGCGAGCTCGACCGGCTGCCCTTCCGCCACGTCCTCGCCGAACGCCTCGTACTCGCGCAGCTCCGCCGACACGAGTGCGCCGTCGCCCGTGAAACCGAGCTGCAGCAGCGGTGTCGACAGCTGGACCGTGTCCAGCGCCGCGTCGGCGGCTGCGGCCGTTCCCGCCCGCGCGGTATCAACCGCGCCGCCGTTCGCCGCCGGCGCACCGCCACCTGTCGGCGCGGCACGCGTCGTGTCGAGCGTCGGTGCGGCCGTCGAGTCGACGACCGAAACACTGTCGGCAGGCAGGTCACCGGGCGCGGGGCGATCCGGCCCGAACAGCAGGTTCGTGATGATCATGACGCCGATCATCAGGATCACTGCCAGCAGAAAACGTCCGCTTTCCATCTGTCTCTATCTGTCTGGCGAAGCCGCGCCGCCGGGCGACTCCGCATCATCTTCACCTGGCGCCGCGTCGTGCGATCGCGGCCCCGCATCATCTTTGGTTGGCGCCGCATCGTGCGATCGCGGCTCCGCATCGGGTGCTGGCCAGCGCGGCGTGTCCGTGGCCGCGCGCGCAACCGGCTCAGCCGGGCGGTGCTGCTGCCCACCCCCTGGCTCGTGCTGGATCCCCGTGGAGGCGACGCTGGACGCACCGCGCGCCGGCGGCACCGGGTCGTAGCCGCTGCCGCCCCACGGATGGCAGCGGAGCAGTCGCCTGACCGCGAGCCAGCCGCCCCGCGCCGCGCCGTGCACCTGCAGCGCTTCCGCCGCATAGCTGGAGCAGCTCGGCACGTAGCGGCAGGAGGCGGGCAGCAGCGGCGATACCCCTCGCTGGTAGCCGCGAATCAGGAAGACGAGGCCGCGCGCGACAGGCGACGGTCGGTCCATCGTTCCAGCTCCTCGCGCAGCTCCGTGAAGCGGGCGTCGTACGCCTCGCGCCGCGCGCGCACCAGTACGTCCAGCGCGAGGCCGGCTTCCTCCAGCCGCGGCAGCACCTCCCGCCGCAGGAGCTCGCGCAGCCGCCGCTTCACGCGGTTGCGCCTGACGACGGTCTGTCGGTAGCGGGGGACGATAACGCCGACGCGCGGATGTGCAACGGGGGAAGCGGAGTCGAAGACGTCCAGATGGGCCGTCCTGCTCCTCTTCCCCCGGCGAAAAACCGCCTTGATCTCGGTGCCGCGCGTCAGCCGTCGCTCGCGCGGCAGCCGCTGCCTGCCGCCACGGGACGCGCCCACCGCTCGGCCGTTACTTCCGGCCGACCGTTACGACGAGGCGCTTGCGCCCCTTGCGGCGCCGATTGTTCAGAATCTTGCGGCCGGCCTTTGTCGCCATCCGCGCGCGGAAGCCGTGCTTGTTCTTGCGCTTGCGGTTGTGCGGCCGGTATGTCGGCATGCCCATGGAACACCTCGAACAGACGGGCTGCCATCGGGCAGCCGGAGAACGAAAAACCTGTCCAGCAAAGACGTGAAGGATAATCCGATCCGGCCGGGCTGGTCAACCCCACTGCAGCGTAAACCGAAGCTGTCCCGGCGTTGACTTATCCACAACGCCGCCGCTAGGTTCCGCGCCGCTACTTCCCAACCGAGACGTTCTTCGACGATGCAATGGAGCTGACCGCGACCGAGGCCTGGGCCCGTGTGCTGGAACGTGCCCGGCCTCATCTTTCCGAGCAGACGTTTCGCAGTTGGCTCGAGAAAACCGAGCCGCTTGCGCTCTCGCGCGACCGGCTCACGGTCTCGGCGAGCAGCGACTTCGCGGCCGAATGGATCGAGGACAAGTACGGTGATCTCCTGAGCGACGTCGCGGCGCGTGTCTTCGGGCGGCCGATCTCGATTGCGTTCGAGCATCCGCCCGGCTCGGAGGGCGCGCGCACGTCCACGCCGATGGGTCCGCCGCCGGCCACGGAACCGGTGCGCCCGGAGCCGGCCCGCGGCGACGCGCAGCAGGCGTCGTCCGCCGCTGGGTCGGCGAGCTCCGCGCCCGGCGCGCAGGCGACACCTACGGGCGGCGTGACGGGCAACGTCGCATTCGGCAGTCAGCTCAACGAGCGCTACACCTTCGACCGCTTCGTGGTCGGTGCCAACAACCAGCTGTCGGCAGCGGCATGCCGCGCCGTGGCGGAGGCGCCGGCGCGCATGTACAATCCGCTCTTCATCTACGGCGGCGTCGGGCTGGGCAAGACGCACCTGATGCATGCGATCGGTCATGCGATCCTCGGGCGGGACGCGGGCAGGCGCGTCGCATACATCTCGAGCGAGCGCTTCACCAACGACCTGATCGCGTCGATCCAGGAGGGGCGCATGGCGGATTTCCGCCGGCGCTACCGCGAGATCGACCTGCTGCTGATCGACGACGTGCACTTCCTGGGCGAGAAGGAGCGGACGCAGGAAGAGTTCTTCCACACGTTCAACGCGCTGCACGACGCGCAGCGCCAGATCGTGATGACGAGCGACCGTCCGCCCAAGGAGATCCCGGGCCTCGAGGAGCGCCTGGTCTCGCGCTTCGAGTGGGGACTCGTCACGGACATCAAGCCGCCGGACCTGGAAACGCGCGTCGCGATCCTGCGCAAGAAGGCGGAAGACGACGAGATCGCGCTGGACGACGAGGTGCTCACGTTCATCGCGCGCAACTGCCGCTCCAACGTGCGCGAGCTCGAGGGCGCGATCATCAAGCTGCTCGCCTACTCGTCGCTCACACGCCGCGAGGTGACGACGGAGCTGGCCAAGGAAGCGCTCGGCGGCGTGCTCGAGGGACGCACGGTCGAGCTGACGCCGGACCTGATCCGCGAGCGGGTCGCCAGGGAGTTCGGCGTCTCGGTGGACGGACTGGTCTCGAAGAAGCGGACCAAGGAGCTGACCGTGCCGCGCCAGGTCGGGATGTACCTGATGCGCGAATTGCTCGACATCCCGCTGATCGAGATCGGTAAGGCGTTCGGCGGCCGGGACCACTCGACCGTGATCCATTCGATCAACAAGGTCGAGGACGACATCCGGACCGATGACGCGTTCGGCGCGCGCGTGCAGGCGCTGCGCGTCGAGCTGGCAGGGTAGCATGCGACGTCCTGCGTCGGCGTTCGTCGCCTGCGCGGGCGTCGTCCGGTACGGCAGGAAGCTGCGTTGAAATCGTGTGGAATCGCTGTGGAGCCGACTGGCGTGTTTCCACATGGACTCGCGGAATGTGGACGGCGTGGACAGCCATGGCGCTGCGCCAACACGCTTCCCACACTGCGCGGCGGGCATCACAGCAAACGCGCACAACGCGTCTCGAGCCGCGGGGCCCGGTTCTCCACGAACCCACAGCCCCTACTGTTACGACTGATTTGAAATATCTGTTAGTGCGTAGTTCAGTACTGTGTGGAATTCGGGGATCGCATCCGGTGTTTGCACCGTGCGCTCAACGTTCGGGAACGTGAGGGAGGCATGAAACTCAAGATCACGCGCGACAACCTGCAACAGGGTCTTGCCGCGGTCAGTGCCAGCATACCGACGCGCACCACGCTGCCGGTGCTCTCGAACATCCTGATCGAGGCAAGGGACGGCGCGGTCACGATGAGCGGCACCGACCTCGACATCGCCGTAAGCGTGCAGGTGCCCGCCGAGACCGACGAGGAGGGCGCACTCACGGTCCCCGCGAAGAAGCTGCAGGAACTGGCGCGCGAGCTGCCCGAGCATCCCGTGCGCATCACGACCAAGGGCGATCGCCTGGAGCTCGCCTGCGGCCGTGCCTCGTTCCGGCTGAACGGGATGGCACGCGACGAGTTCCCGACGTTCCCGTCCGTCGACTTCGATGCGAGCTGGAAGATCGGCGGCAGTGTGCTGCACGACCTGATCCGCCAGACGTCGTTTGCGGTGTCGACCGAGGAGAGCCGCCCGATCCTGAACGGCGTGCTCTGGCAGCTCACCGACTCCGACATGCGCATGGTCGCGACCAACGGCCACCGCCTCGCCCGGCTGACGGTCCCTGCAAGTGCACCCGGTGCACCGCGCGCCGACCTGATCGTGCCGCCCAAGGCACTCGCCCAGGTCGAGCGGCTGTTCGGCGCCGATGACGAGATCGAGGTCGCCCGCAGCGAGAACCACCTCGGCTTCCGCAAGAACGGCACGCAGGTCTTCACGCGGCTGATCGAGGGCCCCTACCCGAATTACGAGCAGGTCATCCCGCGCGACAACGACAAGAACGCGATCGCGGACAAGAACCAGCTCACCCAGGCGCTGCGTCGCATGGCGGTCGTCGCAAGCGACCAGACGCACCGCGTACGCCTCAGCTTCAACACCAACACGCTGCGCTTCTCCGTCGAGACCCCCGACCTGGGCGAAGCGACCGAGGAGCTGGAAGTCGAGTACGGCGGCGAGGCGCTGGACATCGGGTTCAACGCGAGCTACCTGCTCGAGGTGCTGCGCTACATGCCGAGCGAGGACGTCAAGCTGACGTTCAAGGCCCCCGAGCGTGCGGCGACGATCGAGCCGGTCTCGCGCGACGGCAACGACGCGGCGGACTACCTCTGCCTGGTCATGCCGCTGCGCCTGCTCGAGTAGCAGCCGTGCGCGAGCTGCGAGTAGAAGGCACGTCGTATCCGCTGCTGCGTCACCTGACGCCGCCCGTCGTCGCGATCACGTCGGTCGCAGGCGACAGGACCAACGGCATGATCGTGAACAGCGCACAGCGTGCCTCGCTCGTGCCATCCGTGCCGCGCATCTCGCTCTACATCCTCAAGCCGCACGTCACACACGAGCTGATCATGGAGAGCGGCATCTTCGCCGTGCACCTCCTCCGCAACGATCAGTTCGATGTCATCTGGCAGCTCGGCCTGCAGAGCGCACGCGACGTCCCCGACAAGCTCCAGGCCCTCGAGCTGCACACCGGCGAGACCGGCTGCCCGCTGCTCGTCGACTGCATCGCGTCCTTCGAGTGCCGCGTCATCAACGCCATGGACGCCGGCGCCGCCACGTTCTTCCTCGGCGACGTCGTGAAGGATCACGCAGGCACCGACGGCGACATCATGACCAGCCCCTTCTTCCGCGAGCACATGCCCGCTGACAAGAAACGCGTGTACGAGTCCAACCTCGCCCACGCGATGGAGTACCTGGAGCCGTTGTCGCGCTCGATCGATGCGGTGGGATGGAAAGGACCGCGCCACAAGTAGGGTTTTCTACCACGGAGAACACTGAGCGCACCAAGAAAAGCCGGACGCCCCCTTCAACCGCATCCAACCCGCTGTTCAACAGATCAGATTGCTCTGCCCCCTTGGCATCACTCGCACGTGCCCGGGCGCGGGCGCCTGCGCGCCGACCGTGCCCTGCAGCTCGACACGCGTAACACCAGAACCAGCTCCCTGGCGCCGCAACGGGCCTCATGACCGACAGTGCGCCAGGCGCCCGCTCGTGGAATGGGATGCTTGTCGCCTGGCCGGTCAGGGCGACCGTTGCCGCGCCATTCATCCACCTTTGTCCCCGTGCTTGGCGTCCCAGCGGGCACGACGAGAAGGAAGGGGGGTCGCGCAGGCGCCCCAGCGGGCCTGACGAGGCGCCACGGCGCGTGCCGACGCCCCAACGGGAAAGACGAAGCCGCCCGGAGGCACGCCCAGCCCCCAGCGGCGACCAGGCTCGAGCCGCGCGGTGGCGTCAGAGCCGACCCAGCAGCTCCCGCGCGGTAAACAACGAAAGCACCGGATACCCGCGCCCTTCGATCGCCCCGCGCCCGCCTTCCTCCCGGTCCACCACCGCCAGTACGCCGACTACCTTGCCTCCCGCCTCTTCAACGGCCTGCACCGCGTTCAGCGCGCTCCCGCCGGTCGTGATCGTGTCCTCGCACACGACAACGCGCATCCCTGCCCGGAAGCTGCCCTCGATGCGCTGACCCGATCCGTGCTGCTTGGCCTGCTTGCGCACGGTGAACGCATCGAGCGTGCGACCTGCGGCCGCCGCGGCATGCGCGACAGCGTAGGCAACCGGGTCCGCACCCAGCGTGAGCCCGCCGATCGTGTCGGCCTGCCAGCCGATCTCGTCCAGTGCCGCAAGACCAAGGCGCCCGATCAGGAGCTGGCCGCGACCGGACATGGTCGTCGTGCGCGCGTCGATGTAGTAGTCGGAGCGGGCGCCGCTCGCGAGGACGAAGTCGCCGCGGCGCAGCGAGCGCTCGCAGAGGAGACTGGCGAGCTGGTTGCGCTCGGTGTCGGCTGAGGGCACGTCGGAGGTCTCCGCAAACAGGGGTCTGATCAGTCGGATCGCAGCGACGGCACGACCCGGCGCAGTGAATTCATCGCCGCGAGTACGGCAGGCCGTCCGGGTCACTGCCGCATACGAGCGCGCAGAATCGCGCCTGTGCATGCGGCTCGCAAGCGGATCCGATGTACCGGTCACGGTTGCGTGCTGATGCCGACTGCCCAGGTCCAGGGTGCGCCCGCCGCGATCGTGCGTGCATGCGCCGGGCACTCGGGCACGTGCGCGCCAGGGAGCCAGCCCGTGCTCATGAGGAACTCGTTCACGATCTCGCCGCCCGTGAACACGAACGTCCTGCGGAACAGGTCGCACCATTCCTGCCTGGTGAGCGGGTGATGCGCGCCGATCCAGAGTGAGAACCCGCCGAACTCGTCGCGGATACGCTGCAGTCGGCGTGCATTCTCGATCGCAGCGTTTACCTTGAGTCGATTGCGGATGATGCCGGCGTCTGCGAGCAGGCGAGCGCGATCCCGCTCGCCGTACGCGGCGACGATGTCGATGTCGAAGCCGTCATACGCCTCGTGGAACCGCTCGCGCTTGTTCAGGATCGTCAGCCAGGACAGGCCGGCCTGGTTGATCTCGAGGACGAGTCGCTCGAACAGTTCCGCGTCGCTCTCGAGCGGAAAGCCGTAGTCGTTGTCGTGATAGGGGCCGTGCACCGGATGGCCGGGCGCGTAGTCACAGTACGTCATTGGCAGAAGCGTTGGAGGATCCCGGAGCCCAGGTCGAACCGGGAATGTCCTGCCGACCGCGAAAGGTCACAAGTAGCATGATCATCGGTCCATACCAGGTCGCCGCGCGCTGGCTGCGACGCCACGCGTTCCGCGCATTCGAGGCTCGCAGCATCCGCGCATCCGCGAGCCTGCTGCTCCACGACAGTGCGACCCATCGACCGCCGTCGCTGAATGGACCGGGGCCGGCAATCGTTCCCTTCCTCGAATCATTCGCCCGGCGGAGCGGCTGGACCATCGAGCACGACATTGCGGGCGCGCCGCGCGCCTGTGCGGCACAGGGCTGCTGCGTGCGGATCCTGCCGGGTGGGCAGCTCGAGTATGCGTCGCGCGCACACGCCACGCCACGCGCACTGCATGCCGATCTCGAGCAGACGCTCCGGGCGCTGGTCACGCACGCGGCCGAGTGCGGGCTCACGCTCGTCGCTGCCGGGATCGATCCACTCAATGACCTGGAAGCCGCTCCGCTCCTGCTGCAGTCGGAGCACTACAAGCGCAAGGCCGCGTACTTCGCTGCGATCGGTCACGCAGGCGGGCGCATGATGCGGCAGAGCGCCGGCCTGGAGATCGGCGTCGGTACCGGTGCACCGCTCACCGCGTTCACTGCACTCAATGCTGCAGCACCGGTGCTGGTGGCGGGCTTCGCGAACTCGACCCGGTACGCGGCGGATGACAGCGGGAACGCGAGTTTCCGCGCCGAGGACCGGTTGCGCAGCGATCCCGCACGCACCGGGCTGCTGCCGGACGGACCGCCGCACGAACGCTATGCCGAGTTCGCGCTGGCGGCGCCGGCGATGATGCTGCCGCATACCTTCAACGCGCTGCCGTTCATCGAGCACTGGCGACTCGGCACCAGTGCGGCACAGTGGCGCGAACATCTCGGGACGCTGTTTCCGGAGGTGCGGCCGAACGGTTACCTCGAGGTCCGTTCGGTCGACGCCCAGCCGCCCGGTGCACTCGGGCTCCCGATCCTGATGGTCAGCGCGATCGCCTGGGACGTGCCGCTGCAGGGGCAGGTTCGCAGGCTGATCGGGCCGGCCGATCCGGCACTGCTCGCGCGCGCAGCACGGAGCGGCCTGCGCGACGCCGGCCTGGCGTCGATGTTCACGAGCCTCGTCGACATGACGCTCGATGCCGCTCGTCGGATTGGCGTCGATCTGTACGGGGACGTGCTGGAACGCGCCCACGACGAGGCCTCGGTGCGGACGTCGCATGCTGCGGGTGACGTACGGGCGTAGAGTAGAGTGGTGCAGCGGAGTTTTCGTCGCTAGCGGCGTTTGGTCCTCTTCTCGAACACGACCTCGCCGTTCACGATCATGAAGCGGATGACGCGGTCGCGCGCTTCGGGAAAGGCGTCCATGCGGTCGCGGTAGCGGTCGTTGGAAACCACCGCGGCGTCCAGCTCACGCGCAAAGGAGAGGATGAAGTAGTCGGCGTCGGTGCCGGCGGGTGCCTGCTTGATGGTGCCGTTCTCGACCAGCTCCTCGTACTCCCTCGGCTGATCGATCTGGTGTCGCAGTGCGGCGTCTGCGACGACGACCGGTTCGAAACCATCCTCGCGCAGCCTGTCGCAGACGAGCGTGATGTTCTCGAGCCGCGCCGACTCGCCCTCCGTCGAGTGTGCGACGTTGGACCCATCGACGATCGCGACCTTCTGTGCCTGCTGCTCTGCCTGTGTCATGCATCACCGCTGTCGGGGCTGCACCGCGCACGCGTTCATGGTGCGCGGTGGCAAACGGAATGCCAGTCGGGCTGAAGAGTGCAGCGAAGGCGTCAGAAAAAGGCGAGGCGCACCAGGCGATCCGCGCTCGGACGACGTTGATCGCCGGGCCGCATCACTGCCGGTGCGCCTCCCGCGCTCGGGGCGCGTTACAGCCGGAGCAGTCTCCGCGTCAGGCGCGCGAGCCTGCGTGGTCGATCAGCTCGGCGTTGTCCTTGGAGCGACGCATCCGCGTCAGTAACTGCTGCATGGCATCCGCCGGCGGCAGGTCCGCCAGGTCGCGCCGCAGCCCGTGCGACGCGCGCAGCGCCTTCTCACCCAGCAGCAGCTCTTCGCGCCGCGTCGCACTCGCGTTCAGGTCGATGGCGGGGAATACGCGCTTGTCGGCCAGCTCGCGCGACAGCACCAGCTCGCTGTTGCCCGTGCCCTTGAACTCCTCGAAGATCACGTCGTCCATGCGCGAGCCGGTGTCGACCAGCGCCGTCGCGATGATCGTGAGCGAGCCGCCGCCCTGGCGCGGATCGATCTTGCGGGCGCTGCCAAGGAAGCGCTTCGGCTTCTCGAGCGCATTCGCATCGAGGCCGCCCGTCAGCGTCTTGCCGGTGCTGCGCTCGTTCGTGTTGTACGCGCGCGCGAGGCGGGTGATGCTGTCCAGGATGATGACGACGTCCTGCCCCATCTCGACCCGGCGCCGTGCCCGCTCCAGCGTCATCTCGGCGATCGCGATGTGCCGGTCGGCCGGGTAGTCGAAGCTCGACGCGATCACCTCGCCGTAGCCGCACATCTCCATCTCGGTGACTTCTTCCGGCCGCTCGTCGACCAGCAGGATGAAGAGCGCCGCGTCCGGGTAGTTGTCGACGATGCCCTTGGCGACGTGCTGCAGGATCGTCGTCTTGCCGGCCTTGGAAGGCGCCACGATCATCGCGCGCTGCCCCTTACCGAACGGGACGAACAGGTCGATGATGCGGTTCGTGTAGTCCGGCTGCCCCCGGTATTCCAGGTCGCATTCGAGCCGGAGCTGTTCGTCGGGGTGCTGGGCACTGAGGCGGGCAAACACGGGTCGGCGCGAGGCGCCATCGGCCGGCTCGCCGTTGACGAGCTCGATCGAGACCAGCGGCGGGTTCTTCCCGCGGCCCGGTGACGGGCCCGCCTCGCCGACGATCTCGTCGCCGGCCCGGAGCCCGTACCGCTGGATCATCTTCTGTGCGACGTAGATGTCGCCTTCGCCCGGGAGGTAGCTGGCCTCGCGGCGACGGAGGAATCCGGCGCCGCCCGACGTGATGTCGAGAACGCCGAGCGCTTCTGCGGTCTTCACAACGGTTTCTTTCCCAAGGGGACGTGGCTGAACACTCAAATTGCAACCTGCGGGCCAAGCAGGGCACACGAGCCCCGCTGCCAGGCGGACCGGCAGCCAGGGCCGACCCGCTCGTTAAATATTTTCTGTGTGGAGATGTCGATCCGTGGCCTGCGCCCGGTGGGCGCCCGGAAGGGAGACGGCCACGACCCACCCTTCATCCTCCATCCCGATCACTTCAGATACATGCGGAGGAAGGGCGGGGTTCCACTCGCGGCTGGAAGATAAGGCGGGGCGGCGGGCAGGAACAGGACAAAATCCGGGTTGAACGGCGGGAACTGATCGGGTCCCGGGTCCCGGGTCCCCGGTCTCGAGTCTCGCACACGCACACGCACACGCACAGGTGGATGGCGAGGCTGATTGGTGGGGCTGGCGGGTTGTGGGGGCGGTGGGAGCTTCGGGCGGCGGGACCTCCTGGGGACGGCCGGAACTGCGGGGCACGGTTGGCGCGCCCGCGCCCGCGCCCGGGCAGGTGCGAGTGAGGCTGAGGGGTAGAGCCGAAGAGATTCCTGAACGGCGGGCGCTCACGGGATCCGGGGTTGCATCCGGTCGATCGGCTGCCGCCCGCCTTCGGCGCATCAGATTGCTCT
>DASTYK010000185.1 GCA_035764935.1 Longimicrobiales bacterium
ACGACGGCGAGGATGGCCGCAAACAGGAACAGGATCGGCATGCCGATCCGCGCCAGCCGCTCGATGCCACCGGAAATCCCCCTGGATATGACCCAGATGTTGATGCCGAGCGTGACCAGGAAGAAACCGTACGGCGTGTACCAGGCATGCTCACGCGTGGCCGCATCCCCGACACCCTGGAACGACTGCAGGTAGCCGGTCATCTGCTCCTGCGAGGTGTGGCCGAAGTAGTCACCCGAGAGGGAGAACCACGTGAATGCGAGCGTCCAGCTCTCGATGTACGTGTAGTAGATCATCACGACGAGCGGGATGACCATGCCGACCACACCGATGTACTTCGCGGCGGGATGGTGCCAGACCGCCGCGAACATCCCGGGGATGTGACCCTTGCGGTAGCGCCCTCCGTTCCGCCCGATGCCCCACTCGATCCACATCAGCGGGATGCCGAGCAGCAGCAGCGCGATGAAGTACGTGACCATGAACGAGCCGCCGCCGTTGCTCGCCGCCTGCACCGGGAAGCGCAGGAAGTTGCCGAGCCCGACGGCGTTGCCCGCCATGGCGAGAATGAGCCCGATGCGGGTGCCCCAGGCTTCGTTGGAGGTGCTGCCGGTTGTCACGATCGAGCCTCCCGTGGCAGAACGGCGCCGAGTACCTCGACGCCGGCCCCGCGCGCGGCGTCGAGTGCTCCGATGACTGTCTGGTAGGGAACATCAGGGTCGGCCTTCACGAACAGCACGCGGTCCGGCCGGTCGCGGTAGATCTCGTCCAGCGTCGCCGCAAGCTGGCCCGGTGTGACCGCGCGTGTGTTGATCGTCATCGCGCCCGCCGCGTCAATCTCGAGCACGATGCGGGCATTCGAAGCAGCCGATGTCGCCTTGTCGATCGGCAGCTGGACGTCGATGCTCTTCTGCAGCAGCGGCTGCGCGATCATGAAGATCACGAGCAGCACCAGCAGCACGTCGATCATCGGCGTCATGTTGATGTCCGCCATGGACGATCGTCCCGTGCTGCCCATCTGGATCGCCATACCGCCTCCTATTCCACAACGCGAACGTTGGATTCCGTGCCCGGGGACTGCTCCGTCACGGCGGCGATCACGCGGGCGCCCGCCTCGCGGCCGAGCTCCATGGCCTTCATCATCTCGCCATAGCGCAGCGAGCGATCAGCCTTGATGAACAGCACCCGGTCCTCCGGGTGACGCTCGAACTCTGCCCTCAGCAGCGCCGCCGCGTCACCGGCGGCGATCGGGCGCTTGTTCAGGTAGTATGCGCCGTTCATGTCGATGCCCAGGACGGTCCGATCCTCTTCTTCCGGTCTCGACAGCAGGTTCACCCCGTCCGGGAGCTGCGCCTTGAAACCGGCTACGATGGCGGGTGTGACGATCATGAAGATCACCAGCAGCACCAGCATGACGTCGACCATCGGCGTGACATTGATGTCCGCCATCACGTTGGTGTCCTTGATGTCGTGCGACTGCATGCCCATGCTGCCTCACACGCTGTGGCTGAGCGCAGAACCGTGCGCGCTCAGCGCGGTGGTCCCGCCGAGCCGGGCCTCGAAGCGCAGCAGGAAGTCCATGAACTCCTTCGTCGCGTACGTGATCTCCATCGAGGTGAAGTCGATACGATTGATGAAGTAGTTGTACATCCACACGCCGGGCAGTGCGACGAGCAGGCCGATAGCCGTTGTGATCAGAGCTTCGGCGATACCCGCAGAAATGGCTGCCAGGCCGCCGCTGCCGGCACTGGCCATGCCCGTGAATGCATTCACCACGCCCATCGTCGTGCCGAGCAGACCGACGAACGGCGCCGTCGCGCCGATGGTCGCCAGCACACCGAGCCCGCGGCGGAACCGCGAGAGCTGTTCGAGCGTGTTCAGCTCGATCATCCGCTGCACGGACGCGACCTCCACCGGTGTGAGCGTGTGATCCTCGGAGTGCGCCTGCAGCGACGGAAATACGCGCCGGAACGCGTTCGCGAGGTGGCTGTTCGGGTACTGCTCCACCAGGCTCGCCGCGGCATTGAAATCCTCGCGCGCGAGCGCATCCGAGAAGCCGGGGGCGAAGCGCACCGTCTCCCGCTTCGAGCGCGCAAGCATGATCAGCTTGCGGATCGACACGGTCGCGACCGCCAGCGACATACCCAGTAGCACGAATACGATGCCCTTGGCGAACCACCCCATGTGGCCCCAGAGCTCGATCAGCGACATGTTCATTTTCGATATCCCTTGTTCGTCAGCGCGTCTGGAACTGGATCGGCAGTGCGACCCAGACCGGCACGTGATTATCCCTGTTCAGTGCGGGTGAGAACTCCATGATCCGGGCGACGTGCGTCGCCGCTTCATCGAGTGCCTCGTAACCGCTCGATTCCTTGACCTGCGTTCGCAGCACTGCACCCTGCTCGTCGATGAAGATCCAGACGAGTACGCTGCCGCCGATGCCGGCATCGCGCAGGAGTGGCGGATACTGCCGCTCCAGGGCGCGTGCGACCTCCGTCCGGTTCTTCAGCTCCGGCGCGACTGTGTAGGGCGTGAAGCGCGGCGCCGCCGCGATGTCCTCGGCCGTGATGGTGATCGTCGAATCGCCGTCGGCGCGACCACCTTCCACGCCGACACCGCTGAAATCCCGCACGTCAATGCGCAGCTGCGGCTGCGGGGGCGGAATGTCCGGCATCACCACGTCCGGCATCTCCAGGGTCTGGAATCCGCGCGCGACGGGCTCGCTCGGCGGCGGCGGCGCAATGTCTTCCGGAGGCGGCGGCGGCGGCGGTGGCGGCGGTGGCGGTTCTTCCGCCACCGGAATGAGCACCGTCACCACTTCCTTCACTTCCTGGCCGGCACTCATCGTGGCCCACGCGACGGCCACGATGACCAGCCCGTGTGCGACAAGGGACGCCAGGCCCGCTGCTATGCGTCCGCCGCCCTCGCTCCTCGGCCGGCTCGCCAGCAGCGTTCCTGACATCGGCGCACGCTCAGTCTCCGGTTTCATCGCGCGCCTCGTCGATCGCCGGCGGCTTCCGGCTGCCGTACCAGATGAAGCCGATGAAGGCAAGCATCAGCACGTAAACGACGATCGCGCCGGCGTCGTGCGGCAGGTTGCGGATCACGGCCTCGAACGTGAGGCCACCATCGGTCGTGTCCTGAATCAGCAGCATGGATTCGCTCCGTTTCCTGGTTGTGTTTCGGCGTTGTGGATTGGTCCGGCACGCGGCAAGGCGCGGATCAGCGGATCAGCGGATCCACGGATCGCGTACGTGCACGACGTGCTGGCGCCCTGTGTCAGGCGCGTGCGACGTCGCACCGGTGCGGCACAGCGTCCCGGGGACGCGCGCCGGCCGGGCCGGATCTGTCAGGAACGCGGAGCGGGCGGAGGCGTGCTGAAGCTGTGGAGGGTGCCGTTACTGGCGAACGCGCAGGTGATGTCGGTCGCCGCGTGCTGCCACAATGCGAGACGGACCCGCAACTGGCTCAGGGCGGCGGGACGAGCGTCCGAACCGTCGTCGATGCTCTGATCGGGTCGGCCCGTTGCGCGCAGGTTGACGCGCGGGTTGATCTCGAGAAGTGTCTCGAGCGCGCCCTGCCCGGCGAGGAACGGGAGCGGGCGCTCGAAGCTGCGGTCGATGTGGTCCTGCGGCCGGGCGTCGGCGCCGACGTGCGATGCGGTGGCGTCGTGGCCGTCGGGCGTTGCCTGTGCCTGCGCATGCGAGGCCGTGCCCGGCGCGCAGAGCGCGACGAGTGCGAGGAGCAGTCCACGCAGGCCGGCAGTGATTCGACGCATCGTCCGTTTGACTGGGAGCAGCAGCAGCTACTCTGCTCCTCAATCTGGGGCACTCCGACCCGGGTGGGAAGTGGGGAAGGCGCAGCGGGTTGCGGGGGGTGGGATGCGAGGGCAGATTGCCCCGGCTCCGCGCCCTGTGTTCGTCTTGCGGACGGGTTGAACCGCCACTATGCTGGCCGCCCGCCGGAACCCGACGACGATTGCGCGGCTGCTTTGCGCGTGGTCGAGTCCGCGTTGCGGCGACTCACGGTATTACGAACAGTCAGGTGCGCGATGTCGAAAGCCAGGTGGGCGATCTTCGGAGTGGCGGGTGCGCTGGCACTGGCAGGCTCCGGTCTGATCGCAGCCTCAGCTGTCGGGCCGTTTGGTAAGAATGCGCCCGAGCAGCCGATAGCAAATTTCTCCCACGCATTGCACGCGGGCACCCGCCAGATGCCCTGCATGTACTGCCACTCGTCGGCGGACAAGTCCGTCGACGCGGGCATTCCGGCGGTGCAGGTGTGTGCGGGCTGTCATATTCCGGGCGGTCAGCCGCTCGTGCGCGCGGATCGTCCCGGTGTGCAGCAGCTCGTGCAGTACTGGCGCGAGCAGCGCCCGATCCCGTGGGTGCGAGTTTACGACCTGCCTGACCACGCGCACTTCCCGCACATGCGTCACGTGAACGCCGGTCTCCAGTGCCAGGAGTGTCATGGCCCGGTCGAGACGATGGATGTGGTCGAGCAGGTGCCTCCACTGACGATGGGCTGGTGTGTCCAGTGCCACGAGCAGCGGCAGGCGCGCACGGATTGTACGGTCTGTCACTATTGAGTGTGAGCCGACATGGCTAATGGTTTGGAAAGACGCGAGTTCCTCAAGGTCATCGGCGCGACCGGCGCGGGCGCGGCGCTGACCGGTTGCGGCACGGCCGGCACGGAGCGGCTGATCCCGTATGTCGTGGGGCCGGAGGAGATCGTACCCGGCATCTCGACCTGGTATCGCACGACGTGCCGGGAGTGTCCGGCTGGCTGTGGCATGAACGTCCGCACGCGTGAGGGGCGCGCGATCAAGGCGGAGGGCAATCCGCTCTCACCCGTTTCGCACGGTCACCTGTGCTCGCGCGGACAGGCTTCGCTGCACGGCCTCTACAACCCTGACCGGGTGCCGCAGGCACTGGCGCGCGTGGGGACCGGCTGGGACAAGCTGTCGTGGGACGATGCCGAGAACCGGCTCGCACGCCAGCTCATGCAGCCGCAGGGTGAAACGGTCTTCCTGACGCACAGCTTTACGGGCAGTCTGGACCGGCTGATCGACGACTTCTGCGCCGCCTTCAACATCCGGCGCGTCCGCTACGAGCCGTTCGCCTACGAGCCGGTCCGTGCCGCGATGCGGATGATGTACGGCCGCGACGCGGTGCCGGTTCACTCGTTCGAGAACGCCGAGGTCGTGCTGACCTTCGGCGCCGACATCTTCGAGACATGGGTCTCGCCCGTCGACTACCAGCACGGGTGGGGTCAGGGCGTCAGCTACCGCAACGGCCAGCGCGGTCGCCTGATCTCCGTCACGCCGCACCAGTCGCTCACGGACATGAATGCCGACGAGTGGCTGCCGGTCAAGCCGGGCACCGAGCACCTCGTCGCGCTCGCGATCGCGCGGATCATTGCCGACAACGGCGGTGATGCGGGACAGGGCGCGGCGATGCTCGCGAACGTCGACGTGGCGCAGGCCGCGGCGGCCGCGGGCGTCTCGCCCGAGCGCATCCGCCAGGTCGCAGCCGTGTTCGCGAACAACGGCCGCTCGCTCGCGGTCGGCCCGGGCGTGGCCTCCACGCACGCGGCCGCGACCGCGGTCGCGAGCGCCGTGATGCTCCTGAACCAGGTTGCCGGCAACATCGGCAGCACGGTGCACATCGATCGCGCCGAGGCGGCCGGCAACAATGCCGGCACCTACCAGGAGATGCAGCAGCTCGTCCAGCGCATGGCCGGTGGGCAGGTTGGCGGGCTGCTCGTCTACGGGCCCAACCCGCTGTACGAGCTGCCGAATCGCGCCGAGGTGGAGAGCGCGATCGGACAGGTGCCCTTCGTCGCCTCCTTCTCGAGCTACCTCGACGAGACGAGCGCGCACGCGCACCTGCTGCTGCCGGATCACCACTTCCTGGAGAGCTGGGGCGACTATCAGCCGCGTACCGGGCTCACGGGCATCGTCCAGCCGGTCATGATGCCGGTGTTCGACACCAAGCAGACGGGCGACGTGCTGCTGTCCGTTGCGGTCCGCGCCGGTACGAACCTGCCGGACGCGCAGCCGACGTTCTACGACTACGTGCGCGCCCAGTGGCAGCGTGGCCCGTACGCGAGCGCCGGCGGCGGCGCGGCCTTCGAGGACTGGTGGCGCGACGTGCTCCAGACGGGCTTCGTCGTGCAGGCGACGGCTGCCGCCGCGCCTGCAGCGGCCGCGACAGCCGGTGCCTCGCTGGCGCAGGTTCCCTTCGGTGAGCCGGAGATCAGCGGGCCGCAGGACGGCTACTACCTCGTCGTCTATCCGTCCAGCCGCTTCTTCGACGGCCGCAACGCGAACCGGCCGTGGCTCCAGGAGCTGCCCGACCCGGTCTCGAAGTTCTCGTGGTCGTCGTGGGTCGAGATCAGCCCGGTGGTGGCCGAGCAGCTCGACCTGGACACCGGTCACATCGTCGAAGTCGCGACCGACTTCGGCTCTGTCGAGGCGCCGGTCTGGATCCATCCGGGCACGCGCCAGGACACGATCGCGATCCAGCTGGGGCAGGGGCACACGCAGTTCGGCCGCTATGCGATGAACCGCGGCGTCAACCCGCTCGACCTGCTGGCGCCGCTCGCGGACCCGGTGTCCGGCGCATTCCTGTACATGCAGCAGCGCGCCACGCTGCGGCCCACCGGCCGCTGGGAGCGGCCGATCCAGTCCGGGCTGAACGCGGACCAGGAGAACCGCGACGTCGCGCAGAGCATCTCGCTGGCCGAGGCGCGCGCCAGGGACACGGAGCGTGGCCTGCTCGTGGCCATGGCCATGACCGGCGCCGGCGGCGAGCATCTCTCGGAAATGCAGGAGGGACACCAGCCCGAGGCCGGCGCTCACGGCCACGACGTGCATCCGTTCGAGGCACGCGTGCACGAGCTGCAGGCGAGCGGTGGCTTCGCGCCCGCCGAGATCAACGCGTCACCGCAGGCGTGGCCGCCCGAGGGCACGCACTACGGCGAGTACTCCGAGGAACACCCGCGCTGGGGCATGTCGATCGACATGGAGCGCTGCACCGGCTGCAGCGCCTGCATCACGGCATGCTACGCGGAGAACAACATCGGCATCGTCGGCCCCGAGCAGGTGGCCAAGGGGCGTATCCTCCACTGGCTGCGCATCGAGCGCTACTTCGAGGGTGAGGCGGAGGATCTCCACACGACGTTCCTGCCGATGCTCTGTCAGCAGTGCGGCAACGCGCCGTGCGAGCCGGTCTGCCCGGTCTACGCGGCGTATCACACGCCGGACGGGCTGAACGGCCAGGTCTACAACCGCTGCGTGGGCACGCGCTACTGCGCGAACAACTGCCCGTACAAGGTCCGTACGTTCAACTGGTTCAGCTGGGAGTGGCCGGAGCCGCTCAACTGGCAGCTGAATCCGGACGTCACGGTGCGCGAGAAGGGCGTGATGGAGAAGTGCACCTTCTGCGTGCAGCGGATCCGCGAGCAGCAGCACGTCGCGCGACTCGAGAACCGCGGTGTGCGCGATGGCGAGATCGTGCCGGCGTGCGCGCAGACGTGTCCGTCGGACGCGATCGTGTTCGGCAACCTGAAGGATCCGAACGCCCGGGTCACGCGCGTCGCCGCATCGGGTCGCGGCTACCGCGTGCTCGAGCAAATCAACACACAGTCCGCGATCACGTACCTGAAGCGGGTGCGGCCGGAAGGCGCGGAGGCATAACGAAGCATGGCTACGGTCATTCGCTCCGAGACGCACCCGGACGTCGGCAGCTACGGCCAGGTCAACAAGGACCTGCTGAAGCTGCTCGGCAAACCGGGTCGCGCCTACTTCATACTGCTCGCGGTGTCGATCGCCCTGGTCGGGCTGCTCGGCTTTGCCTGGGCGGGGCAGGTCATCCTCGGCATCGGCATGTCCGGCCTGACCAACCCGGTCGGCTGGGGCGCATACATCACGACCTTCGTCTTCTGGGTCGGTATCGCGCACTCGGGCACGCTGATCTCCGCGGTGCTCTACCTGTTCCGCGCACGCTGGCGGCAGTCGATCTACCGCGCGGCCGAGGCCATGACCGTCTTCGCGGTCATGACCGCGGGCCTCTTCCCGATCATCCACCTCGGGCGGCCCTGGCTGTTCTACTACCTGCTGCCGTACCCGAACCAGCGCGGCATCTGGCCGAACTTCCGCAGCCCGCTGGTGTGGGACGTCTTTGCGGTCAGCACCTACTTCACGGTGTCGGCGACGTTCTTCCTGATCGGCATGATCCCCGACATCGCGGCCGCACGCGACGCGACCACGGTGCCGTGGCGGAAGAAGCTGTACACGATCCTCTCGTTCGGATGGCGCGGTACCGACAACGAGTGGAAGCACTTCACGCGCGCGTACCTGTACCTGGCCGCGCTCGCGACACCCCTGGTGCTGTCCGTGCACTCGGTCGTGTCCTGGGACTTCGCCATGTCGATCGTGCCGGGCTGGCACACGACGATCTTTGCACCCTACTTCGTCGCCGGCGCGATCTTCTCCGGTCTCGCGATGGTGCTCACGCTGGTCATCCCGATCCGCAAGATCTTCGGGCTCGAGGCGTACTTCACCCCGCGCCACATGGACGCGATGGGGAAGATGATCCTCGTCACCAGCATGGTCGTCTTCTACGCGTACCTGAGCGAGTACTTCATCGCCTGGTACAGCGTCGAGGTGCCGGAGCGCGGCCAGTTCTGGTGGCGCGCATTCGGTGACTACTGGTGGGCCACGTGGATCATGCTCACGTGCAACGGCATCATCCCGATGCTGCTGTGGTCGCGGAAGGTGCGTACCTCGTACGCCGCCATGTTCGTGATCACCATCTTCATCAACATCGGGATGTGGTTCGAGCGCTTCGTGATCATCGTCGTGTCGCTCGCCCACGAGTACGAGCCCTGGCAGTGGCGCAACTACATGCCGAGCTGGACCGAGATGGCGATCCTCGCCGGCAGCTTCGGCTGGTTCTTCATGTGGTTCCTGCTGTTCATGCGGATCCTGCCCGCGGTCTCCATCGCGGAGCTGAAGGAAGTTCTGCCCGCACCGCTGCGTCGTTCGCGCGCGGGCGCGGGAGCGCAGGCGCAGGGCCGCGTCGGCTCTGCAGAGGAGCACTGATCCGATGAGCGCGACAAGGAGCCCGGGTGTCCTGGGCATCTTCGATTCCGTCGATGCGACGGTCAAAGCGATCCATGAGCTGCGCGACCTGGGCGTGAAGCGACCGACCGTGTTCACACCGGCGCCGAACCACGACATCGAGCACGCGCTCGATACCGAGGAGAGCCCGGTCCGGCTGTTCACGCTCGTGGGCGGCCTGACCGGCGCGGCCAGCGGTTTCGCGCTGGCCACCTGGACTTCGATGGACTGGCCACTGGTGACCGGCGGCAAGCCGATCATCTCGCTGCCCGCGTGGGTGATCATCGCGTTCGAGCTGACGATCCTGTTCGGTGCGCTCTCGACGATCCTGGGCCTGTTCGTCAATGCACGGCTGCCGCAGCGCAGCCCCACGCTCGTCTACGATCGCAGCTTCTCGGTCGACCAGTTCGGGGTCTACGTGGTCCCCTCGGCCGACCGCGCGGAGGAGGTTCGCAGGGTGCTCGCGGAGAGCGGTGCCGTCGAGGTCCGCCACGGCACACGGGAGGTGACCAGTGAAGTTTGAGCGCGCGTTCCGGCTGACTGCGCTGGCCATCACCCTGGCAGGCACCACCGCCTGCACGCAGATCGACAACGCGCTCGCGAGCGTGCCGGTCTTTGCATTCCTGCGCGAGGCGCCGTTCTTCGATCCCTACGAGATGCCGCGCATGGCGCCGCCCGGATCAGTCCCCTTCGAGAGCCCGCTCGGCCGCGCACTGCCGCCGATGGAGGCGACGGAGGCGGGGCTCAACGAGTTCGCCGCCAGCGAGTACGGCCGCAACCCGTACACCGGCGTTGCGAACGACTCCGCCTGGATCGCCTACGGCCAGGAGATGTACACGCGGCACTGCTTCGTCTGCCACGGAACGGAGGGCGCCGGTGACGGACCGGTCATCGGGCCCGACGTGTTTCCGATGGGCATGTCGCTCATCACCGGCAACGCGCCCGGCCGCTCCGACGGCTACATCTACGGGATCATCCGCGTCGGTCGCGGACTGATGCCGGCGTACGGCGGCCGCACCACGGACGCCGAGCGCTGGGCCATCGTGAACTACGTCCGGCACCTGCAGCAGGCCGGCGGCGCCGCGGCACCCGCGGCGGCCCAGCCCGCTGCGACACAGCCGGCAACGACGGATACCGCGGTGCAGGACACCGCAGGCCTGGAATAAAGCATGGCGCACTCGTCTCATTCACACGAGATCCCGCTCCGCCGCCTGGATCCGCTGCCGAACGGGCTGCGGCTCGCAGGGCCGGTGCTCACCATCATCGGGCTGCTCGTGTTCATTGCAGCGCTGCTGGTCGACCCGGCACGCGCGTGGCACTCGTACCTGTTCAACTGGATCTGGGCCTTCGGCATCGCCCAGGGCGCCGTGATCCTGGCCGCCGTGACGACGATCGCCAAGGGGCTCTGGGCCCGGCCGATCCGCCGTTTCGCCGTGTCATGGGCCGCCTTCCTGCCGATCGCGTTCGTGCTGATGCTGCCGATCCTCATCTTCGGCGCCGATCACATCTTCCCGTGGATCGAGCATCCGGTGCCCGGCAAGGAAGCGTACCTGAACATGCCGTTCCTCGCGGTGCGCAACGTCCTGGCACTCGCAGCACTGATCGGCGTGTCACTGTACTTCGCGTACGTCACGCTGCGCCCTGACCTCGGCATGATGCGCGACGGGGTCGATGCGCGGCTGCACCCGCTGTACATGCGCCTCACGCGCGGCTGGCGCGGCCAGGAGCCCGAGGAGTTCCGCGCGTACAAGAAGCTGACCGTGCTCGCGCCCGTGCTGGTGCTGCTGTACGCACTCGGGATGACGTTCGTCGGCTGGGACTTCTTCATGTCCCTCGAGCCGCACTGGTTCAGCACGCTGTTCAGCCCGTTCCTGTTCATGGGCGCCTTCCTCGGCGGCATCACCCTCACGATCGTCGTCGCGGTGCTGTACTCGCGACAGCACGGCTTCGTGGGGATCGTACCGCCGAGCGGCTTCCACGACCTGGGCAAGATGTTCCTCGGGCTTACGATCTTCTGGGCGTACCTGTTCTTCTCGCACTACATCGTGATCTGGTACGGCAAGCTGCCGCTCGAGCAGGAGTACCTGATTCACCGGCTGGTGATGCCGTTCCGGGTCACGTCGTCGATCGTGTTCTTCATGATCTTCGTGATCCCGTTCTTCGGCATGCTGAGCGTGTCCGCCAAGCGGCACACCCGCATCCTGATGACGTTCGCGATCATCAGCCTGCTCGGACTCTGGCTCGAGCGCTGGACGCTCGTGTACCCTTCGCTCTACATCGGCACGGACACGCTGCCGCTCGGCTGGCGCGAGATCGGGATGCTGCCCCTCTTCCTCGGGCTCATGCTCATGGCGCACAGCTGGTTCGCGAGCCGCTTCCCGATGTTCCAGTCGTGGCAGCCGTTCAGCGAGGTCGAGCTGCAGGGCGTCGAATTCGATGCCGGCGTGCCACACGGGACCAGCGATCCCGTCGCCTGATCCCGCGCTGCTGCTGAACGACGAGCGCCCGGCGGTCTGACAACCGCCGGGCGCTCGTCGCTTTGCGCGACTGCCATTCGCTGCCGTGAACGCTACGTGTTCCGCTCGATGTACTTTCGCACCTCGATGGCCATCGCGCGCAGCAGCTTCGCTTCACGCGACGTCAGCTCGGCGCGACGCGTGACCGCACGCAGCGTCCGCATGATCGCCTCCGGATCGCGCGCCTTGTAGAACTCGATCAGCTCCAGCGTCCGGCCCGCGTCGCCGAACCAGTCGTCCAGCTCAGCAGGAGTGGCCGGAGCCGCGTCGCGCTTGGGTCGCGGCAGCGCCGGCTGATCGGAAAGCGCGGCCAGGCGCAGCTCGTAGCTGACCAGCAGCACCGCCTGCGCCAGGTTGAGCGACGAGTGCCGCTCGCTCGTGGGGATCACCAGCAGCTCGTTGCAACGGTCGAGGTCCTCGTTGCTGAGCCCCTTGTCCTCCCGGCCGAACAGTACGCAGACCGGTCCGGGCAGCCCGCTGGCATGGGCGATCAGACGCGGCGCCGCTTCGCGCGGATGCGCCCACACGTACGCAGCCGTCCGCCGCCGTGCCGTGGTCCCGACGATGTGGCCCGCGTCCGCGACCGCCTCATCCAGCGTATCGAAGAACTCGACCCGCTCCAGCAGCCACTCCGATCCGTGGGCGATGCCCGCGATGCGATATGCGTCGAAGAGGTCCGGTGCGACCAGCCGCAGCCGGGAAAGTCCCATGTTCATCATCGCGCGCACCGTGCCCGCGATGTTGACGAGGTCCTGCGTCCGATGGAGCACGACCACAACGTTGTCCAGCGCGTTCTCTGCCATGCGCAGGAGTCTGCCGGTACGGGTGCGACCCGTCAACGCGTGAGCCGGGCCCCGGCCGTGACGGATTCTGCCGCCTTTTCACCCGCAGGGACCCATTCTTGCTCTCTGGCGGGGCAGGGAGGGCGCGGATGACCGCCTGCGGGCGGCCGAAGCAGAAGGGGGTAGCATGACGACGATGGCACTGGTGTTCGCCACCGCGCTGCATGCGTTCCCCGGCGCGCCGGTGGAGTCGGAGAGCCCGGCGTGCCGCGGCGAACTGCAGGGCAACGAGCTGCGCACGACGATTGAGTTCGAGGACGGATCCAGTTTGATCGGCCCGTGGCGCGTCGCGCACGTTGCCGGTACGGCGGATCATCGGGTGACTGGGATTCTGGATCGAGTGATCGAGGTAGACAGTCGCGGCATGACCGCGACGACGCCGTTCCCCCATGGTGTCGCGGTGCTGTTCGAGGGGCGGAGCGAGCGGGACATGATCGAAAATGCGGCGCAGGTCTGGTGCTCGACCGTGAAGCGGGCCCGGAGCGCCCGTTCCGTGGAATGGAGCATGCAACAGCCGGTGCGCGTTACAACCGGACCCGGCAGCACAGCAGACCGTCTGTTGTCGTAGCACGCGGCGGACACGTCGCAGGACACCGTCGCCCGGGCTCCGCCCTCACGGGGCACGCGAGGGAATGGAGCAGACGCCTGGAGTCCCGGGCACGGTTGCCCCCTCACTCGACGCTGGCGCTGCACTCGCCTACCTTGCCGGTGAACCCGCACCGCCGGCACTGATTGATGACAGCAGCATCCAACGCACTGCTCGACCGCTATCCTGCACTGAACGACCGACTGCCGTGGGTCTCGCTGGGCGTGGAGCGAACACCGCTCACCACGCACGGGCTGGGGGGTCGGGAGGTGATGCTCAAGCGTGATGACCTGGCCGCCCGGCCGTATGGCGGCAACAAGGTGCGGAAGCTGGAGTTTCTCCTGGCGCGGGCGCGCGCCGAAGGTGCGACCCGCATTGTCACGGCGGGTGCCACCGGCTCGCACCACGCGCTTGCCACGACCATCTACGGCCGCCGCCTCGGCTTCGACGTCACGACGCTTCTGTTCCCGCAGCACCGCACCGATCACGTTCGCGACGTCCTGCTGTGCATTGCGGACACCGGCGCCGACCTGCGGTTTCTGTCGCGGATGGAGATGGTGCCGTACGGGATGTGGCGTGCGCGGCGCGCGCTGGGCGACCAGACCTACCTGGTCCCGCCCGGCGGCTCCGACGCGACGGGCACACTGGGCTACGTTGCCGCCGCCCTGGAGCTGGACGAGCAGATCGGCGCGGGCCCCGAACCCGACGCGATCTATGTTGCAGCAGGGACACTGGGCACGGTCGCCGGTATCGCTTTGGGGCTCGCGCTCGCCGGCCGCACGATCCCGGTGCGCGGTGTGCGCATCACGTCGCGGCTGGTCACCAACCGGCGGATGCTGCGCCGGCTGCTGCAGGGAGCGGCCGCGCTGCTGGAGCGCGCCGGCGTCGACGTGGGCGACGCGCCGATGCGCGCCGAGGCGGCCGTGCGCATCCTGGACGACCAGGTCGGCGCCGGCTACGGTCACGAAACCGAGGCGGGCGTTGCAGCAACCAGACGCTTTGCCGACCTGGGAATCACGCTCGACCCGACGTACACGGCCAAGGCCGCCGCGGCCGTGCTTTCGGCATCGGACTCGCGTCCCCTGTTCTGGCACACACTCAGTGCGACGATGCCGCCGGTCGGCGCGATGCCGGCCCTGCCCGCCGCATTCGCGCAGTACCTGAGCAGCTAGCTGGCAGTGCAATTCAACCGCATGGAACCTGTCATGAAAGCCAAGCCATTCTTCCCGATCCTGCTCCTCGCCGCAGTGGCCGGGCTGAGCGCGTGCGCCTCCGCCGCCCCGGCAACAACGACCCCGACACCCTCCACTCCGGCCACCGGCACCCCGACGGCGCAGCCACCGGCAGCGACGGGCGCGCTCGTTCCGTCGGAAGCGGCGCTGCGCGCCTCGGAGACGATCGAGCTCACCGGCCGGGAGCTGGGCACGATGTGGACGTTCGAGAACGCGCCGCTCGAGTACTGGCGAACCACGTACGGCTTCTCGGCCGACCAGCAGTGGCTCGACCAGGTGCGCCTCGCGTCGGTGCGGGTGGGCACGTTCTGCTCCGGCTCCTTCGTCTCGCCCGAGGGACTGGTGATGACCAACCATCACTGCGCGCGCGAGTGCGTCGAGGCGCAGTCGACGGGCGATACCGACTACGTGGAGCAGGGCTTCTACGCGGGTAGCCGCGAGGACGAGGCGCTCTGCCCCGGACTGTACCTGGACCAGCTCGTCGGGATCGATGACGTGACCGCACGCGTTCAGGGAGCAGCACCCGCGGGTGCCAGCGCGACGGCGGTCACGGAGGCGATGGACGCGGAGATCGAGCGAATAGAAAGCGAGTGTGAGAGTGCGGGTGACAACGAGTGCCAGGTCGTTTCGCTCTTCCATGGCGGGCAGTACCAGCTCTACCAGTACCACCGCTTCCAGCCGGTGAAGCTCGTCTGGGCGCCCGAGCTGCAGGCCGGTTTCTTTGGCGGCGACCCGGACAACTTCACCTATCCGCGCTACGCTCTCGACGCGGCGTTCCTGCGCGCATACGACGGGGACGAGACGACGCCGGCGCAGACGCCGTACTTCCCCTGGCGCCGGGCCCCGATCGCCGACGGTGAGCTGGTGTTCGTCACCGGCAATCCGGGCTCGACCAGCCGCATGATCACGGTGTCGGAGCTGATGTACGAGCAGCGCTTCCGGCATCCGTTCCTGGTGCAGCTGCTGCGTGGCCAGCGCGATTTCCTGCAGTCGCTCGCGGAGGCGAATCCGCAGATGGAGCAGCAGGTGCGCCAGCAGCTCTTCTCCGTCGAGAACAGCCTCAAGGCATACAGCGGCCAGCTCGCCGGACTGCGCGACACCACTCTGGTCGCACGCAAGATCCGCTGGGAGCGTGAATTCCGCGATGCGGTGAACCGCGATGCCGCACTGCGCGCCGAGTACGGTGACGTGTGGGATCGCCTCGCGGCGATTCACCAGCGCAAGCTCGCTGTCGCGCCGCGCGTGAACATCACGAACCCGGAGTTCGTCGGCGCCCCGCACATCATGTACGCGCGCAACCTGGTGGACTACGTACAGCAGGCGGCCCTGCCGGAGGCGCAGCAGTCCGAGGCGTTCCGGGAGAACCGGGCGCAGATCGAGCAGATGCTGAACGCGCCTTCGCAGGTGGACCCGCGCATCGCGAGTGCCCTGCTCGAGCTGTACCTGGAGCTCGCCTGGGAGTGGCTGCCCGCCGGTGATCCGCTGCGTGCCGCACTGTTCGATGCAGGCGAGGATCCGACGGCCGCAGCACGCAGGATCACGGCTGCGTCGCGCGTGCTCGATCAGGCGTACCGCCGACAGGTCATGGACGGCGGCGCGGCGGCGCTCGCGAATACGACCGATCCGCTGCTCCGGTTTGCCGCAGCCGCGGGTCCGCTCTTCCCGGAGCTGACCGCCGAGCTCGAGCAGCTCAACGCCGACGAGGCAGTACAGGAGGAGCGTCTCGCCAAGGCACTCTTCGCCGTCTACGGCGCGGACCTGCCGCCGGACGCAACGTTCACGCTGCGCATCACCGACGGCGTCGTGAGCGGCTATCCGTACAACGGCACGCAGGCGCCACCGTTCACGACCTTCTATGGCATGTACAACCTGGCCGCGGGATTCGATAACGAGTTCCCCTGGGAGCTGCCGGCCTCGTTCGCGCAGCGCGCGCAGCAGCTCGACAAGTCCGTGCCCCTCGACTTCGTCTCGACCAACGACATCACCGGAGGCAACAGCGGCAGCCCCCTGATCGACCGGGAGATGCGCGTCGTCGGACTCGCGTTCGACAGCAACATCGAGGGCCTGCCGAACGAGTTCCTGTTCCGGCCGGACTCGGGCGGTCGCACGGTCAGTGTCGCGGCCGCCGGCATTCTGGAAGCACTCCGCAGCGTCTACCAGGCGACCGCGCTGGTGAACGAGATCCTCGCAACCGCACGCTGACGATGGCAGGCACGAGAGAGTACATCGAAACGAACAGGGAGCGGTTCCGCGACGAGCTGTTCGAGTTCCTGCGTATCCCGAGCGTCTCCGCACGACGGGAGCACCGGGCCGACACACGCGAAGCTGCCGAGTGGCTGAAGCACAAGCTCGACGAGCTCGGCATGAAGACGTCGCTGCACGAAACGCCGGGACATCCGATCCTGCTCGCGGAGTACCGCGAGGCAGGACCGGATGCGCCCACAGTTCTCGTCTACGGCCACTACGACGTGCAGCCCGCCGAGCCGCTCGAGCTGTGGACGACGCCGCCCTTCGAGCCCGCGGTGCGCGACGGCCGCATCTACGCCCGCGGCTCCGTCGACGACAAGGGACAGCTCTACCTGCACGTCAAGGCCGTCGAGGCACATCTGAAGACCAGCGGCCGGCTGCCCGTCAATCTCGTCCTGCTGTTCGAAGGGGAGGAGGAAGTCGGCAGCGAGAACCTGATGCCGTTCGTCGAGCAGAATGCCGAACGGCTGCACTGCGACGCGATCGTCATCTCGGATACGACGATGATCGGGCCCGGGCTCCCCACCATCGGCGCATCGCTGCGCGGCCTCGCCTACTTCGAGATCAACGTGCAGGGGCCCGGTCAGGACCTGCACTCCGGCAGCTACGGCGGCACCGTGATCAACCCGGCCACTGCGCTCGCGCGGATCATTGCCTCGTTCCATGACGGGGACTGGCGCGTCGCGATCGACGGCTTCTACGACGATGTGCTGCAGGCGGAGGACTTCCGGGCGGCGATGAAGAAGCTGCCCTTCGAGGAGAAGACCTTTCTCGCAGAGACCGGCGCGCCCGCGCTCGCTGGCGAGACGGGGCAGACCACGCTCGAGCGCATCTGGGTGCGCCCGACCTGCGAGGTCAACGGGCTGCTCTCGGGCTACACGGGCGAGGGCTCCAAGACCGTGCTGCCATCGAAGGCCATGGCCAAGGTGAGCTGCAGACTGGTGCCCGACCAGGACCCGAAGCGCATCGCAGAGCTGTTTCGTGCACACGTCGAGAAGCACGCACCGGACGGCGTGAAGGTCGAAGTCGAATACCTGCACGGCGGCCGACCGTGGCGCGCGAAGCTGGAGGGCAGGCTCGTCGATGCCGCGGCTGCTGCCCTCGAGAGTGCGTACGGCCGCGAGGTCGTGTATGCAGGCGAGGGCGGGTCGATCCCGATCGTGCCGGAGTTCGAGCGCGTGCTCGATGCGCCCGCACTGCTCCTCGGCTTCGGACTGCCGGGCGAGAATGCACACGCCCCCGACGAGTGGATGAGCGTGGAGAACTTCGAGAAGGGCATGATCGCAGCGGCCGAGCTGCTGGACCGTCTCGCAGCGAAGGCGTAGGACCCGGCGGGACGGTTCCGCGACCGGAACGGTTGGCAAAACGACCGGGGCATCCGGACATCCGCTGAGAGTGACCGCTCTCTGTGAGGATGTCGGGATGCCCCGTCTGTTTTCGTATCGTGGATGATGCAGCGTCAGTGCGTCATCCCGCTCGCGTGCTCAGGGTGCTGCCGCGCGTCCCGCAGTCCGGGCGCGTGCCCGCGCATTGCTCAGCTCGCGTTCGATCTGGACGCGCACGCGCTGGATCTTGTCCGGATAGGTGTGGCAGTTCGGCGTGTTCGTGCCGCGCACGCAGCCGTTGTAGCCCAGCAGTGCGCGCCGCTCGTCGCCGCCGAAGCGGTCGTAGTAGTACTCGAGGATGCGCGTGCCGTTGCACAGGTTGGCATTGATGTCGTACAGGTCGGTGCCGCACGCGCGCCAGTGGCCCGACCAGAACGGCATGATCTGCATCAGGCCGCGCGCACCGACCGGACTCGTCGCCCTGGGCCGGCCGCCGCTCTCGATCAGGATCACCGAGATCACGGTCTCGATGGGCAGCCCCTGCGCCGACGCATGCTCGACAAGTGGCCACGCGATCTGCCGCGCGTTCTCCTGGGGAATCCCGCGGTTGCGCAGCACGCGCTCGACAGGCTCTACGTGCTCGCGGTAAGCGGAGATGTAATCCTCCGTCACCGACCCGCTCGAGCGCACGCCCCGCAGCCGGTCGCTGAGTGCACGCAGCTCGATGCGCGTGCCCTCGCTGAGCACGATCTCACCCGACTCCGGCACATCGAGCTTGCTGCCCGTCAGGTTGCCGACACCAAGGCCCGCAAACAGCAGCACCGGCGCGACCAGCGGCAGCGCGCGAACACGCCGCCACAGCCGCTCCAGGTCGTCGACCAGGGTCGTGCGCTGGCTCAGCCCCTCTTCGGACGTTTTCCGTTTCAGCAGCATTGCGTTTCGGTCAGGGTGATCCGGGACGTCGGAAAATGCCAGCGGCGGGGTTCAGGCACAACCTTTTTCTGTGTAAAAGCCGGGGCCGCAAGCATTTACGAGGCATTTCGCACCCTTCTTCCGCCTGCGCTCACGCACGGCGCGTGAACATTGTTCCGGAGCCCGCTACCCTTTTCACGACGTCGCGTCCGGCGACGTGTCACGGAGAAAATGCGTGTGCCGCCGCTGCGAGCGAGGCACGGAGGGTGGCGCCCTGCTTGCAATGCCGCAAGGGTGGCAGGCCGAACCGCGACCGGATCACGCAAAGAGGTACAGCATGAGGTGGAGAGGCGGGCGCCGCAGCACGAACGTGCAGGATCGGCGCGGGATGCGGGTTGGGCTGGCGGGTGGTGGAATCGGCGCCGTCGTTCTCACGATCGTGGCACTGCTGCTCGGCGTCGACCCGAACGACATCGCGATGCCGGAGTCCGGGCCGTCTGCCTCCGCGCCACCGCCCGGCGCCGGTACGCCGGCCGATTCGCTCGCGGAGTTCGTCCAGGTCGTGCTGGGCAGCACGGAGGACGTGTGGGGGGAGTTGTTCCCGGGGGCCTTCAACAGCGCGTATCCGGAGCCGACGCTGGTCCTTTTCAGTGGCGCTACGCAGTCCGGCTGCGGCTTCGCCCAGTCGGCGGTCGGGCCGTTCTACTGCCCGCTCGATCAGACCGTGTACATCGATCTCTCGTTCTATGACGACCTGCACCGGCGACTTGGCGCGCCTGGCGATTTTGCGCAGGCGTATGTCATCGCCCACGAGGTCGGCCACCACGTGCAGAACGTGCTGGGCGTGATGGACCAGGTCGAATCGATGAAGCAGCAGGGCTACGACGCCAACGAGCTGAGCGTCCGGACCGAGCTCATGGCGGACTGCCTGGCAGGCGTGTGGGCCTACCACGGGAACCGGCAGCGCAGCTTCATCGAGCCGGGCGACGTGGAGGAGGCACTCGGCGCGGCTGCCGCGATCGGAGACGACCGGCTGCAGCGTCAGTCACAGGGGTACGTGGTGCCGGACTCCTTCACGCACGGCTCGTCCGAACAGCGAGTCCGCTGGTTCCGACAGGGGCTGGGGAGCGGCGACATCAATCGCTGTGACACGTTCGCGGCCGCGTCGCTGTAGTCTGGCCGCGGATGATGTCACTCCGCCTTGAGCGCCTCCATCGGTCGCACGCGTGCCGCCCGCATGGCGGGCAGCCAGCTTGCGAACGCCGCAACCAGCAGCAGCACGCCCGCGACGACGGCGTACGTCAGGGTATCCCTGCCTGACACGTGGAAGAGCAACGGCTCGATCCGTCCTGCGAGCAGCACGGCGACGAGCAGTCCCGCCGCGATGCCGGCCATGGTCACCCGTATCCCCCGACCGACGATCATGGCGAGGAGCCGGGAATGCTGCGCGCCCAGGGCGGTGCGCAGCCCCAGTTCGCGCGTGCGCTGCGCGACGTCGAATGCGAGCACCGAATACAATCCCACCGCAGCAACGAGCAGCGCCAGCAGCCCGAATGCAGTGAACAGCGTGGCGCCCAGCTGCCAGGAGCGGGTGAGCGGCTCCATCCGCTCGGCGAACGGATGGATGTCGACGAAGCTGATTCGATTGTCCAGTGCGAGGATCTCGCGACGGACGGCCGCCATCACCGCCGCCTCGTTCCCGGCCGCGCGCAGCATGAGCGTGGCGCCTGCGAACTGCTCCGCGACCTCGGCGCCGGCCGGCAGCGTGACGTAGTACTGCATGTAAGGATCCTCGTCGAACTCGGCCGCCGTGGCGTCCTCGACAACGCCGGCGATCTCGATGCACGGCGTCTCCTCACCGCTGACGCTCATGTAGATGCAGCGACCGATCGGGTCGCCGTACGAGCCGATCTCGCGGGCCATCGTCTCGTTCACGACGGCAGCGTACGCGCTCCCGTCGCCGAGACCCCGGCCACGTACCACATCCATCCGCGTGGTCTCCAGGTATCCCGGTGAGACCACGTGCACGTGCGCACCGCCGGTCGGCAGAGACCGCAGCGAGTCCACGCCATCGATCCGGATGCCGTAGACGAGGTACGACCAGAACGGCATCGACGAGGTGAACGCGGCGCTCTCGACGCCCGGCAGCTGCCCGACACGCTCGAGGATCTGTCGCTCCAGGCGAAGCTGCTCCGCCGGTGGGATCGCGTTGCGCGGTGTGCTCATGTTCGCGTACAGCAGCCCTTCCGGCTCGTAGCCGTGGTCGACACCGCCCGCGTTCGCCATGCTGCGCACGAACAGCCCCGCCCCGATCAGCAGCAGCACGGACAGCGCAGCCTGCGCAAAGGAGAGCGCCGTTCGCACACGGAGCGCGCTGCGCGTGATGCCCCCGGCACTCGTCCGCAGCACGTCGACCACGTCGCGCCGGGCCGCCTGCAGCGCAGGCACCACGGCCGACAGGACGCCGGCGAGGAGAGCGAGCGCCCCGGTCGCGAGGAGCACCGTCGTGCTGAGGCCCAGGTCACTCCATGCGACGTCCGGCAGCAGCAGCCTGCGCAGCGCGCCGCCGCCCCACCACGCGACCGCCAGGGCCGCCGCGCCGCCGAGCAGGCC
The DNA here is from genome assembly GCA_035764935.1 of Longimicrobiales bacterium. NCBI lineage: Bacteria > Pseudomonadati > Gemmatimonadota > Longimicrobiia > Longimicrobiales > Longimicrobiales bacterium. The sequence goes on from DASTYK010000185.1 coordinate 21,392, forward strand.
GAGCAGCGCACCCTCGAGCAGGATCCGCCCCACCAGCCGGCCGCGCCCGACGCCGAGCGCCAGCTGGATCCCGATCTCGCGCTGCCGACGCAGCATGCGCGCAAACAGGAGGTTCGCAACGTTGATGCATGCGATCAGCAGCACGACGAGCGCGACACCGGCCAGCCAGCGTGCGACTGCCGGCTCGCTGCCGACACCCGGGCGCTCCGCAACCACCAGCGGATACGCCTCGATGCGTGTGTCCGCACCGTAATTGCCCTCCGCGATCTGCGACTCGCGTCCCGCGACGTGCAGCGCCGTGGCCTCCGCACCGGCCTGCGCGGGCGTCACGCCTTCCGCGCGCCGCACGAGTGTCCGCATCCACCACCAGTTGCGCGAGTCGGCCCAGCCCTCGGGAGCGAGGTCGCCCTGCGCGACCTCGAGCGGGAACCACAGCTCTGCCGGCGTCAGGTCGATCGTCGTCAGACCCTGCGGTGCGACTCCGATGATGGTGTACGGATTGCCGGCGAGCTGCACTGTTCGGCCAAGAACGTCCGATGCACCACCGAGCTGGCGTTGCCAGTAACCGTATCCGACCACGGCTACGCGCTCACCGCCCAGGCGCGACTCCTCGTCCGTGAAGAACCTTCCGACGTGCGGACGGACACCGATCAGGTCGAAATAGTCGCCCGTCGCAAGCACCGTCCGGGCCAGGTGCGCCGATTCGCCATGGCCGATCGTCAGCTCGCGCGGCGCGTACCCTGCAACGGCGGAGAACGACTTCGCCCCATGCAGGTCCCTGTAGTCCGGGTACGTCATGTACTCCGTCTGCGAGCGTTCACCACGCGGTTCGTCGAGCCGGTCGATGACGACCCGGTTCACGTCATCCGCCGCAACGACATGATCCGGCGGACGCAGCATCAGTCGATCGATGATCTGCAGAATCGTCGCATTCGCGCCCACACCGAGGGCGAATACGACGACGATGCCGATCGTCATGCCCGGCGTGCGCGTGAGCCCTCGCACCGCCTCCCGCACCGCCTCGCCTGCAGCTCCCAGTCGCCCGCTCCAACGCATACGCCGCTCCCGGCTACGGTTCAGGTTCAGCAGCTCCCGGCGATAGCGCGTCTCGTCACCAAAGCGGCGGTGTACCTCCGACTCCGCCGCCGGTCGCGTCCAGCCGCGACGCACCAGGTCGTCCACCGCTTCCGCGAAGTGGAACGCCAGCTCCTCGCTGACATCGCGCTCCACACTGCCGAGACGCAGCATTGGCCTCATGCACGTTCCTCGATCTGTCGATGAACCGCCGCATCACTCACGTACTGGCAATCTCCGCCGGCGCGTGCAGCACCTTCGAGACGGCTTCCGCGTACCGCTTCCACGCACTCGCCTTCCGCTCCAGCTGGTCCCGGCCACGTGCCGTCAGCGTGTAGTACTTCGCACGCCGGTTGGACTCGGACAGCCCCCACTCCGCCGCAACCCAGCCGCGTCGCTCGATCCGGTGCAGTGCGGCGTACAGGGCGCCGTCCTCGATCTCCAGCACGCCGTCCGTCGCGTCCCGCACCCAGCGCGCTACGGCATAGCCGTGGCGCGCGCCGAAGATCAGCGCCTTCAGTACGAGCAGGTCAAGTGTGCCCTGGAGCAGGTTCAGATCCTCGTCGCGCATCGCCGTTCCCCTCAAGTGTTGAGGGAAGGATGCCGCCAGGTGCCGGGTGTGGAACAGGGACGTGGGACGAACGACGGGAGAGGCAGGGCGAGAGGTCGGCAGGTTCGGTCGGAGCTGTGCTGGCGGGGCGGCGCCAGCGAGGTCCGCCCTGCAGGCGATCATGCGGGGCAGGGCCTGCGATCACCGCCCCGCCGCCGGTCAGGCGGCGCGGCGCGCGAGCTCCCTCAGCTCTTCGTCGGTGAAGGAGTAGGCCCTGAGGCAGAACTCGCACTTCAGTTCGGCGCCCGTGTCGTCGGGGCGCTCGCGCAGCTCCTCGATCTGGTCGGCGCCGAGCAGCAGCAGGGCGCGCTCGGCGCGTTCGCGGCTGCACGGGCAGTGGAAGCTGACAGGCTTCCGGTCGAGGACGGTGAAGCCGGCGTCGCCGAAGATCCGGTCGAGGATGTTTTCCGGAGTCTCGTGCTGCCTGAGCATGGTGGTGGGGTGCGGCATCGCCCGCACCGCAGTCTCGATCGCGATCGCATCGCGGTCGCTCATGCCGGGCATGAGCTGCACGATGTAGCCGCCCGCGGCCTCGATGGACTCGTCGGGCTGCACGAAGACACCGATGCCGACGGCGGACGGGACCTGCTCGCTGGTCGCCAGGTAATGCGCCAGGTCTTCACCGATCTCGCCGCTCACGATGCCGACGGTCCCGCTGTACGGCTGGCGCATTCCGAGATCCTTGGTGACGGTGAGCCGGCCATCGGTGCCCACGGCGCCGCGCACGTTCAGCTTGCCGTTGCGGACCTGCTCGACGTTGGGGCGCGGTGTAGCGACCAGGCCGCGCACCTCGCCTTTGCCGTTCGCGGATGCGAGCAGGGTCCCCGCGGGCCCGTCGCCCTGCACACGGATGGTTACGAGCTGGTCGTCCTCCTTCAGCATGGCGCCGAAGAGAAGTGCGCCCGTCGAGAGGCGCCCGAGGGCGGCGCTCACCGCGGGCTCCGTCTGATGCCGTGACGTGAGCTCACCCACGACGTCCGTCGCATCGACGGCGAACGCGCGCACGAGCCCGTCATAGGCGGAAGCGCGGACGAGGTAGTTCCGGTTCTGCATGCTGCCCTCATTCAAAACGAACCGGCCCCGATATGCGGGGCCGGCAGATATCACGGCTGTGTGCCGCCTACCAGCGGTCTTCGGGCGGCGGTTCACGTACGAGCCCGAGGATCGCCGCCTGTGGCACGACGAGGAATTTCCTGCCTTCGAACGTGATCTCGACAGCGGCGCGTCGGAAGAAGATCGCGTAGTCGCCGACCTGCGCCTGTACCGGCAGGAACCGCGGTTCGCCGCCGGACATCTTCCACGGCTCGTCGCCGAGGTCGGTCGGAGCGGAGATGGGCGTGCCCGGCCCGACCGCTACCACCGTGCCCGTCTGCACGGCCTGCGCATCCACCGCCGATGGCGGCAGGTACAGGCCCACGCGGCTGCGGTCCTCGCCTTCCTCGGGGGAAATCAGGACGCGATCGCCAACGACGATCAGCCGCTTGGATCCGGAGTCTGAGTTGTTCGCTGTCATGGCCGACTAATAACCCCGTGTGCGTGACAAGTTTCGGCGTCCGCGAACGCGATAATCGCGGATGGCAGCCGGTCGATGCCGCCTCGCGCGACCGGTCACGCGCGCCGCGTCGTCCATCGTGGTTCGCCGTGACGGCCGCTTGGGCCATGGGCGCGCGCGGATCCGCGTCGCAGCTTGCCGTGCGGTCTCAGCCACGAGGAGGCGGGAATGCGGCAGGACGAGGACGACCGGCGCGCCTACACGTTCCTGCTCGACCCGGTGCTGGTCGAGCGCGCGCGACGGGAGGTCGGCGAGAACGACGTCGTTCGCAGCATCGAGGCGGCCTTGGCGGCGGCCATCGACTACCACATGTGGGTGCGCGAGGTCGCGGCCGGAAAGCGGGACGTGCTGTCCTGACGAGGCGCCGCCGTCGGTCCGGCTCGCGGCGCCCCGGAAGGAGCCTGGCGTGTCCTGCTCAGCGCCGCGCCTGCGTCACGACGCGCAACGCGCCCGCCGCGATCTCCGCCGCAAGCTCGCGCGTATCGTCGGCCGGCGCCGGGGGATGGTGCAGCCCCGCCAGGATGACGCCGTCGTGGTGCGCGGCGGCCACGGTGCACAGCTCCTGGGCGCGGCTCTTCAGGCGCGGGTCACCGTGCGCGTCGGCCAGGTTCAGCGTGGCGTTCGCGTGTGCGAGGCCGCGCTCGGCATCGCCGGCCAGCACGCAGGCGCGGCCCAGCTCGAGCAGGAAGCCGGCGCGCTGACCATCGTGCAGCTCCAGAACCTCGCGCATTGCACGATCGTGGCGATCCCGGAACCCGGCGGCGTCGCCGCTCTCGGCGGCGGAGACGGCGGCGCGCGTGAGCGGTGCCGCCCGCTCTGCCGAACCGATGGCGGACTGCGCGAGGGCGCCGTAACACGCGTCGGCGCCGTCGTAGAGGCGGAGCAGGCGCAGCCCATCCGCAATGCTGATCAGCAGTCGCCGGCGACGCTCGATGTCATTGATCCGGTGCAGCGCAAACCACCCCTCGTGCACGGCCACTTCGGTGTGACCCGCCGCCAGTGCGGTTGCAGCGAGCGCTTCGGCTCCGTCGGCCAGCAGCAGCTCGTCCTTCCATTCGGCGACGCGCTTGCGCACGCCGGCCAGGAGTCGTGCCGCCTCGTTCTGATCGCCGCGCACGTGGTACAGTGTGGCCAGCTCGGTCACGGCGTTCGCCCATGCCGCGCGGAAGCTGGGTGGCGCGGCGCGCTCTGTCGCCTGCGTGCTCCACTCCTCGGCCTCGTGCCAGCGGCCGCTCTTGCGGGCGAGTCGTGCGAGCGACGTACACGCCCGCGCCTCCACGCCCGGATTCGCGTGCGCGCCAGCCGCGAGTGCGGTATGCGCGAACTCCGTCGCTGCTTCGTAATGGGAGCGCGCCTCCGCCATTGCCGAAACATCGAGCGCCGCGAGCGCCACGCGCTCGGGGACGCGCGTGCCCACGGCGTTCAGAAACGAGCGCAGGCGCGCCTGCTCGAGCGCACTCGCCGGCATGGTGTCGAGCACCGCACGCACGGCAGCGATCTGTCGGTCGTGCGAGTCGAACGGCACGTCGAAGCCGCGATCGACCAGGCGGCGCACCGGCCGGAGAGCGAGGAAGAAGAGGCGCATCCGGTTCGCGAGCTCGGTGTCGCGCTCGCGACCGTTCAGCTCGCGCAGCACGCACCATCCCGGGATCGCCTGTGTGCGAGGCGGCAGCGGGAGCGCAGCAATCCGATCGTAGCGGGCCATCAGGGACCTCCTCTCGGCCGGGCGTGGCACTCGACTGCAAAGCTCTCGAGGGCCTGATCGAATGCCTCGGGGTTGCGCAGCGGCGTCGGTCGACCGCCGATCGTCGCCTTGATCGCACGACGGAACGCCGCGCCGGACGAGTAGCCGAGCTGTGATGCGACGCTCTCGACGCTGCGTCCCTCCTCGAGCAGCCAGCGCAGGCCGAAGAGAACGCGCAGCCAGAGCAGCAGCCGCCCCGGCGTGGGGAGCTGCATCACCTCGCAGCGCCGCTCCAGCGTCGAGATCGAGTAGCGGAACGACGCGGCGAGCTCGGGGACCTGGATCCCGTCCGGAATCCGCTCGGCCGCGGTCGTGATCAGCTCCAGCCCACTCTCGTCGATCCGCCCCTGCAGCCGATCACGCAGCAGGTGCGGCAGCGTTGCCTGCAGCGACGCATCGATCACTTCGGAAATGAGCGCGGCATCGGTGGCATCCTGCGTCAGCACGATCTCGCGCGCACCCGCCTTGCCGATGCGGAACAGCTCGCGTCCATCCGGATCGCCCCAGCTCACGAGCGGCGTGAGCGGGAACCGCTGGGCGAAGCGGTACACGCGCAGCGCGCCATCCTTGCGCGGCTCGGCGTGCAGGTCGGTCACGACGACGGCAACAGGACGGTCGCGGACCAGCGCGTTCAGGCCGCGCCAGGAATCCGCCCAGAGCAGACGATGCTCACCGGCCGCGTGCATCAGCGCACTGCGATCGGCTTCGTTCGGAAGAAGCGCTGCGATGAACGCCATGCGAATCGTCCGTGCTCACGGGCACACAATGCGCCGCCCCACGGGAGTGTGGAGCGGCGCCCTGCACCGGGAATAATGAGATGACCCGCCCGAGTTGCTCCTGCTGCGCCGGGGCGGACGGCGATGTCGGACCGCAGGCGTCAGTCCGCCACGTCGCTCTCCAGCCAGCGATACCTGCCGTCCAGCACGTCCTGCGCTAGACGGTAGGCGAACCGGTCATGATTGCTGAATGTGTTCCGGAACGACGAGGCGATCCGCTTGCGCGCCTGGCGACAGAACAGGTCAGCGAGCCGAAGCGGTGTGCGGTCCGACGGGTTCCTTTCCACCATGGCGTGCGCGTACACGCACACGGCCGACATCGCGAACAGCTCCGCACCGACATCGACCAGCCGGAACAGCACCGACTGCCGCTTCTCCAGCTTCGGGCCGAACCGCGCCATCGCGTACAACAGCGTGCGCCCGAGCTTGCGCGACGTCCGCTCGACGTAACGCAGGTGCTCCGCGAGCACACCATAGCCGCCGAAGCGCGGCCAGCGCCCCCAGCCGGCAACAAGACCCGGCACCCAGCCGGCAAAGTGCGCGCCCAGGCTGGCCGCGCCCTTCACCTTGTCACCCAGCTCCGCCTTCGGATCGATCATGCCGCCGGCGCGCTGCAGGTGCGGATCCACCGCCTCACGTGCGATGAACAGACGCATGATCTCGCTGGACCCCTCGAAGATCATGTTGATCCGCAGATCGCGCATCACACGCTCCAGCGGAACGCCCTCCTCACCGCGCGACTTCAGCGACGCCGACGTTTCATAGCCGCGGCCGCCACGGATCTGCATCGTCTCGTCGACGACGTGCCACGCAGCCTCGGAGTTGAACATCTTCGCAAGCGCGGCCTCCAGGCGGATGTCGCTCTTGCCGGCATCCGCGAGGCCCGCGGCAAGTGTGTTCACCGCATCCATGGCGAACGAGTACGCCGCAATGTCCGCGAGCTTCTGCGCAACTGCGTCGTGCTTGCCGACCGGCGCGCCCCACTGCACGCGCTCCGCTGCAAACTCGCGCGCGACACGAAGACACCAGCGCCCCGCTGCAGCAGACGTGGCAGGAATCGTCAGACGACCGGTGTTCAGCGTGATCAGCGCGAGCTTGAGACCGCGGCCCTCGCCCCAGAGCACGTTCTCCTTCGGAACACGCACGTCGCGGAACCGGAGCAGCGCGTTCTCGATGCCGCGCAGCCCCATGAACTCCAGCCGGTGCGTGACCTCCACGCCGGGCATGTCACGCTCGACGATGAAGGCGGTGATGCCCGGCCGCTTGCCGTCGCGCGCCGGCGTGCGCGCCATCACGACCATGATCTCCGCGATCGGGCCGTTGGTGCACCACAGCTTCTCGCCGTTCAGGATGTACGCGTCCCCATCCGGCGTGGGCTCGGCCGTCGCTTCCATGCGCGCCGGGTCGGAACCGACGTCCGGCTCCGTCAATGCAAACGCGGAAACGGCACCGGCCGCCAGGCGCGGCAGGTACTTCTGCTTCTGCGCCTCCGTGCCGAACATCTTCAGCGGCTGCGGCACGCCGATCGACTGGTGCGCAGAAAGCAGCACGCCCAGCGCGGAACACGCCGTGCTCAGATACGCGATCGCCGCGTTGTAGCTTGTCTGGGATAGCTCGAGACCGCCGTACTTCTGCGGGATCTTGATGCCGAACGCGCCGATCGCAGCAAGGTCGGAGAGGATCTCGTCGGGAACACGGCCGGTGCGGTCCACCTCGTCCGCGTCGACCTTCGCGGCGACGACCTTCAACTTCTCCATGAAGGCGGCCGCACGCTCCCGCTCCGCAGGATCCGTCGGGCCCGGCAACGGGTGAATCAGATCGAGACGCAGTCGCCCGAGGAACAGCTCACGCACGAAGCTCGGCTTCGACCACTCGGTTTCGCGCGCCGCCTCGGCGACCTGTCGCGCCTCCTGCTCGGAAACACCACGACGCGGCGCTTCCACCGCCTGCCTGGTCGCACTCATCGATCCACCTCCAGTGCGCGGAGCCGCACGCGGCCCGCACACATTGACCCCACCCCCGTATCCGGCCCCTCGTCCAAAATTAGGTCGAAGAGCGTCACGATACAATGAAGGTGAGAGGCGGGCCCGGGGCCCGGGGCCCTGGGCCTGGGCGGGGGAACGAGCTGGACGGGCCGGCGGGGCCGTCTGGGCGAAATTGGTATCCGCCCACATCCCGCCGTTCAGACGCCCCGACGGCCCCAACGGCCCCAACGGCCCGCCTCTCCACCGCGAAACCCGGGCCCTGGGCCCTGGGCCCTGGGCCCTGGGCCCCGGCCCGCCTCTCACCTCAGGATATACTTCGCGATCGTCTGCTTCTGCATGTTCGTGGTACCCTCGTAGATCGTGCCGATCTTGGCGTCGCGGTAGAACTTTTCGACCGGGTACTCACGCGTGAAGCCGTTGCCGCCGAAGAGGTCGATGCAGGTCGAGGCGATCTTCTGCGCGGCTTCGGAGGCGAACAGCTTGGCGATTGCGGCTTCCACGACGAACGGCTGGCCGGCGTCCTTCAGGCGCGCGGCGTTGTAGACCAGCAGGCGGGCGGCCTCGAGCTGCGTCCGCATCTCTGCGAGCTGGAACTGCACCCCCTGGAAGTCACCGATCGGGTGGCCGAACTGCTCGCGCTCCTGGACGTAGCGCAGCGTGTGGTCGAGCGCGCCCTGCGCGAGGCCGACCATCTGGGCACCGATCCCGATGCGCCCCTCGTTGAGGGTCTCGATCGCAATCTTGTAGCCCTTGCCGACCTCGCCGAGCACGTTGCCCTTCGGCACGCGGCAGCCGTCCAGGATCAGCTCGGTCGTGGACGACGCACGGATGCCGAGCTTGTCCTCCTTCTTGCCGACCGCGAAGCCGTCGAAGTCGCGCTCGACCAGGAAGGCGGTGATGCCGCGGTAGCCGGCGTCGGGATCGACGTTGGCGAAGATGATGAAGAGGCCCGCCTCGCCGCCGTTGGTGATCCAGAGCTTGCGGCCGTCGAGCACCCAGTGGTCCCCGTCGTCGCGCGCCCGGGTCTGCAGTGCAAATGCGTCGGAGCCGGAGCCTGCCTCGGACAGTGCGTACGCGCCCACGGTGTCGGAGGCGAGGGCAGGCAGGTACTTCTCCTGCACATCGGCGTTGCCGTACCGGATGACCGCGTTGTTGACCAGTGTGTTCTGCACGTCGACGAACACGCCGACGCTCGGATCGATGCGCGACAGCTCCTCGACGACGAGGACGGCAGTGAAGAACGAGGCACCCGCACCGCCCATTGCATCGGGAATCTCGATACCCATGAGTCCGAGCTCGAAGAGCTGCGGAGCCAGGTCGGCATCGAGGCGCGCCTGCTCGTCCATGTGCATGACGCGGGGGGCGATGGTGTCTTCCGCGAACTGGCGCACGGTTTCGCGGAACATCTGTTCTTCTTCCGTCAGCACGGTGAGCGGCGGACGAGTAAGATCGGGGAGTACGCTCGACATTTCGGATCACTCAGGGTTGACAGGCCAAAGCGGGGCAAATGTAGCGGGGGGAAACGAGGCGGGCGAGCGCCCGCGCATCCCGGAAAGGAATCGGCGCCGCCGGATGACTCCGACGGCGCCGTTCAACTGTTACCGCAAGCCCGACGCGATGCCGCGAAGGCAGCCGTCGTCAGATGCGGACAGAGGTGTTCGCTCGACTCGGCTCAGATGCCGGAGCGGCGATCGCTTGCCCGTGCCGGGTTGCGGAAACTGGTACTGGCCAAGGGATCACCTCCTTCGTTGAGTGGACGCAAGGGCGTGGACGCCGGCGGGCCCGGAGCCAGTGGCTGCTCCCTCCCGCGGTCCGCGCGCCGGCCCGACCTGGCGGCACCGGCTGCGGCCCTGACTCACCGCGGTGAGTCGCATGGAACGTAACCACGCCGGCCGGATGCTTCAAGCCCGTTGCGGCCAAGGAGTTGCTCCATTCGAGCGGCACTGGTTGGCCAACGGCTGGCGGGGCGTGTACAATGGCGTCTTCACTGTCGGAGACGAAGAGGAATGGAAGAGCAGCAGTATCGCGAGGTCGTCGACCTGGTTCGGCGCGTTCGCCATGACGCAAACAACCCGATCACGGCCGCACTGGGCCATGTCCAGTTGCTGCTCGAGGATCCGAGCGTGCCGGCCGGCGATACGCGTGAATCGCTCCGCGTGATCGAGAGCGAGCTGAAGCGACTGATCGATATCCTGCGGCGTCTGCAGAAGGTGCAGTACGATGACGGTGCGTCCGCGGATTGACGGGTCGCGCGCGTGAGATCTATTCTCCCGCGCATGTGACGGCTCGCCCTGCGGCCGTTCCGATCAACCGACCTGGAGGCGTGGCAACATGTCCGAGACACCGAACGATCTGCTCTATTCGGAGGAGCACGAGTACCTGAAGAAGAGCGACGAGGCGGGCGTCTATTTCGTCGGAATCACTGATTACGCGCAGGGTGAGCTGGGCGACGTCGTGTACGTCGAGCTGCCTTCGGTCGGAGAGACCTTCGGCAAGGCGGACGTCTTCGGCACGGTGGAAGCCGTGAAGGCGGTCAGCGATCTCTTCTGTCCGATCTCGGGCGAGATCGTGGCAGTCAACGAGGCGCTGGCGGACGACCCCAGTGTCGTCAACCGCGACCCGTATGGCGCGGGCTGGATGATCAAGCTGCGCGTCGAGGACGAGGGCCAGCTCGACACGCTGCTCGGCGCTGAAGAGTACCAGAAGCACACCGAGGCGTAGCGGCACCCTTGCACGGGGCGCATACGCTCCTTCCTCCGCCCGCCCACAACGCGCCGTGGTCCGGCACCTCTCTTGCGCGCGCGTGCCCGGCGCCCGCGGCCTGAGCGGCTGCTCCTGCCGGGCCGCCGGCGCGCTGATGGTACTGCATTCGGAAAACTCCAGGGAGGAACGGGATGGTTCGCAGCAAGATGACCCTGCGCACTGCGGCGGCCGCGGCCACGCTCGCACTGGTCACGGGGTGTGGCGGGGGCGACGGCGCCGGGGGCACGGGTGGTACCATCGTCGTGGGCATGCGTTCGGACTTCGGCGGGTTCAACCCGATCACGAGCGACGCGCTGTACTCGATGGAGCTGATGAACTATGCCCTTTTCACGCCGCTGATCCAGTACGACGAGAACCTGCAGCCGCGGCCCTGGCTCGCGGAATCCTGGCAGGAAGAGGGGGACACGGCGGTCGTGTTCCGGCTGCGCCGCGACGTCACCTGGCATGATGGTCAGAGGGTGACCGCCGAGGACGTCAAGTTCACGTTCGACCGGGCCAAGCTGCCCGAGTCCGCATCGCTCGTGGGCTCCGCGTTCCTCTCGAACGTGGAAAGCGCGACAGTGGTCGACAGCTTCACGATCCGGTTCGACTATGCCATGCCGCACGCGCAGGCGCTCGAGGATTTCTGGTGGGCCCCGGCGCCGAAGCATCTGCTCGAGGGCATCGCGCCGGCGGATATGCGCAATGCACCGTACAATCGTGCCCCGGTCGGCAGCGGGCCCTACCGGTTGACGGCGTGGGAGGCCAACCGGCAGCTCGTCATCGAGCCGTACGAGCAGTTCCCCCAGTCGCTGGGCGGCCCGCCGTCCGCGCGGCGTATCGTGTTCCGGATCATCCCCGAAGCGTCCACGCTGCTGACGGAGCTGATGACGGGCGGCGTGCACGTCGACATCCCGGTGATGCCCGACCAGGTGAACCAGGTCCAGGAAGGTGCGAGCACGAACCTGCTCTCCTTCCCGGGTCGCACCGTCTACTTCATCGGCTGGAACAACCAGCGTGCGCCGTTCGACGACGCCCGCGTTCGTCGCGGGCTGGCGCTGGCACTCGACCGCCAGGAGATCATCGACGCGCTGCTGTACGGGCAGGGCCAGGTCGCGACCAGCACCGTGCCGCCCTGGCATCCGCTGTATCCCGAGAACACGGAACCGCTGGCGCATGATCCGGCCGCGGCAGCGGCACTGCTCGAGGAGGCGGGCTGGACGGATGCGAATGGCGACGGCATCCGTGACAAGGACGGCCAGCCGCTCGAGTTCGAGCTGCTGGTGAGCGACGATGCGCTGCGGCGCGCGGTCGCGGAGGTCGTACAGGCGCAGCTGCGCGAGGTGGGCGCACGGGCGAACATCCGTGTCACGGAGTTCCAGACGATGCTGGCGGCGCATCGCGGGCGCGACTTCGATGCCGTCTTCACGAACTGGGTGCTCGACAACTTCCAGGTCGCCTCGGCGCCCAACGCGCTGCTGCACTCCTCGCAGGCGGATATCGAGAACTCGGCCAACCGCAGCAGTGTGCGCATCCCGGAGCTGGACGCTCTCATGGAGCGTGCGTCCGTCGCCAGCGATCCGGAGGCCGCCCGCCAGGCCTGGGGCGAGTTCACGCGCGTCGTGCAGCAGGAGCAGCCGATGACGTTCATGTTCTGGCTGAACGAGCTGGCCGGCGTGCGTGACGACGTGGGCGGCGTCGAGATGGACCCGCGCGGCGAGTTCCAGACCATTCGCGACTGGTCACTGGGCCGCTAGACCCTCATGGGTACGTTCATCCTGCGGCGCGTGCTCGGTGCGATCCCGCTCCTGCTCGGGATCGCAACGCTCGTGTTTTTCGTGCTGAACCTCGCGCCCGGCGATCCCGCTGCGGCGTACATGAACCCGAACATGCCGCCGGAGATCATCGAGCAGCTCCGCGTCAACCTCGGGCTGGATCAGCCGGTGCACGTGCGGTACGTGAAGTGGATGATGTCGTTCTTCACCGGCGACTGGGGCTACTCGTTCGCACAGAGCCGCCCGGTCGCCGCGATCCTGCTCGATGCGCTTCCGAACACGCTGATCCTGGCCGCGATCTCGCTCGTGCTCGTGTTCCTGATCGGTGTGGTGGTCGGCGTGTTCCAGGCGGTGCGGCAGAATTCGCTGACCGACAGCTCGCTCAGCGTCGTCGGCCTGTTCTTCTATTCCATGCCGTCCTTCTGGCTCGGCCTCATGCTGATGCTCGTCTTCTCGCTCAAGGCGAGCGAGTGGGGCTGGCCCTTCTCGCTGCCGCCGACCGGCGTAACGAGCGTCGACTACGATTTCATGACCGCGGGCGAGCAGATCCGCGACCGCATCGCGCACCTCGTGCTGCCGGTCGCGACACTGACGCTCGCACTCGCCGCTGGCGTCGCGCGCTACACGCGCGGGCAGATGCTCGAGGTCGTCCGCCAGGACTACATCCGCACGGCGCGCGCGAAAGGGCTGCCGGAGCGCACCGTCATCTTCAAGCATGCGCTCCGCAACTCGATGATCCCCGTGATCACGCTGCTCGGGCTGAACCTGCCGTACCTGTTCAGTGGCGCGGTGTTCATCGAGTACATCTTCGCATGGCCCGGCATGGGCCGGGTGATCGTCGACGCGATCTACCAGCGCGACTACCCGCTGGTCATGGCGACCAGCTTCCTGTTCGCCACCATCGTCGTGATCGGCAACCTGGTGGCGGACGTGCTGTACGCCGTCGCCGACCCGCGCATCCGCTATGACTGAGCGAGATCGCAACCTCGACCCGAGTGACCGCAGGGACGCGCCGCCCGATCCCGAATCCGGCGCGCCGCTCGACGTGCCTGTCGCGTTCGGCGTCGACGAAGCCGTGCAGGCGCCGCCGCCGGGTGCAGCCGTGGCTGCGCCGCCATCCAGGCCGGGGCCTCTGTCGTACCTGCTCGCGATCGTGCTGCCGGGCGTGCCGCAGCTCAGGACCGGGCGCACCGGGCTCGGCGTGGTGCTGCTGCTCACCTGGCTGGTCGTGATCGGGGTCGTCGTGCTCGCATGGGAGCGGATCGTGGCCGTGACCGGCACCGGCTCGCTCGACGACCAGGTCGCGGTCGCGACGCTCGCAGTGCTGGTGCTGGTGGCGTGGTTCGTCGGTATTCGTGACCTGCGACGCCCGGCGGAAACAGGTGCGGGGGACTCGCAGTGGAGCATCGCCGCCCGCCATTTCCGGAAGAATCGCGTTGCCGTGGTCGGCCTGGGCGTGATCGCGCTGTTCTACCTGATCGCAATGATTGCGCCGCTGATCGCGCCGTACGACCCGATCGCGCAGCAGGACATCGCGCGCACCTCGTTCCTGCCGCCCTCATCGGAGCACTGGCTGGGCACGGACCGCTTCGGCCGCGACGTGCTCAGCCGGATCCTGTACGGCGCGCGTATCTCGCTCTCGATCGCGTTTGTCGCCACCGCGATCTCCATCACACTGGGGACGCTGATCGGCGCGATCGCGGGTTACGCAGGCGGCAAGGTCGACACGATGCTGATGCGCTTCACGGACATGGTGCTCGCGTTTCCACGCCTCGTGCTGCTCATCATGATCGTCGCGCTGTTCAGTCCTTCGATCGCGGTGATCATCACGGTGCTCGGCCTCACGCAGTGGCCCAGCACCACGCGCATCGTGCGTGGTGACGTGCTCAGCCTGCGTGAGCGCGAGTTCGTGCAGGCGGCTCGCGCACTCGGCTTCTCGTCGCGTCGCATCCTGCTGCGCCACCTGATCCCGAACGTGCTCGCTCCCGTCATCGTTGCCGCGACGCTCGGCATCGGCAACACGATCGTGCTCGAGGCCGGTCTCTCCTTCCTCGGCCTGGGCGTCTCCGCACCGACGCCGACCTGGGGCAACATGGTCAACGAGGGACGCGACAACCTGCTCGGCGCATGGTGGCTCGCGACGTTCCCCGGCCTCACGATCGTTTTCGTCGTGCTCGCGTTCAACCTGGTCGGCGACGGCCTGCGCGACGCGCTCGACCCGCGCCTGAGGTCCTGATGCCGCTGCTCGAGGTCACAGACCTGCGCACGTACTTCCACACCGACCAGGGCATGGCGCGCGCCGTCGATGGTGTCAGCTTCACCGTCGAGAAAGGCGAGGTGCTCGGCATCGTGGGAGAAAGCGGCAGCGGCAAGTCCGTCACGGCACTGTCACTGCTGCGGCTCGTCGCGACGCCGCCCGGCGAGATCATGGAGGGCAGCAGTGTGCGCTTCGACGGACGCGAGCTGCTGGATCTCCCGGCGCGCGAGATGCGCGCGGTGCGCGGCAACGACATCGCGATGATCTTTCAGGAGCCGATGACGTCGCTCAACCCGGTCTACACGGTGGGCGACCAGATTGCCGAGGCGGTGCGGCTGCATCGCGACGTCTCGCGCAGGGAAGCACGTGAGCAGGCCGTCAGGATGCTGCGGCTGGTCGGGATCCCGTCACCGGAAGAGCGCGTCGACGTCTACCCGCACCAGCTCTCGGGCGGACAGCGTCAGCGCGTGATGATCGCGATCGCGCTGTCGTGCGAGCCCGACCTGCTCATTGCAGACGAGCCGACGACCGCGCTCGATGTCACGATCCAGGCACAGATCCTCGAGCTGATCGCGGGCCTGCGCGAACGGCTCGGTATGGCCGTGGTCCTGATCACCCACGACCTCGGTGTCGTCGCGGAAGTCTGCGACCGCGTCATCGTGATGTACGGCGGGCAGGTCGTCGAGCAGGGCACCGTGCAGCAGATCTTCACCGACGCAAGGCATCCGTACACGCAGGGGCTGCTGCGTGCGATTCCCAGGCTGGGTACGCGTACCGAGGAGCTCGCCGTGATCCCCGGGCGCGTCCCGCCACCCACCGCGTGGCCGCAGGGCTGTCGCTTCCGCGGACGCTGCCCCTTCGAGTTCGAGAAGTGCCCCGAGCACCCGCCGCTCTTTCAGACTGGGGCCGGTCACCTTTCACGCTGCTGGCTCGAGGAGGAGGACGCACGATGAGCGATCCTCGCGGGCCGCGACCGCCGCGGGCGACGTCGTATGACGACACTCCCGTGAACGGTGCAGGCGTGCCCTCGGAAGGGTTGACTGCGCCGGCCGACGCCGAGCCCGACTCGGTGCTTCCGCCCGCAAAGGGCGACTCGGATACCGGCTGCCGCGTGCTCGAGGACGTGGAGCCGCCGCCGGATGCGCTGCTCCACGTGCGCGGCCTCAAGGTGCACTTCCCGCTGCGCCGCGGACTGTTCCCGCGCCTCGTCGGCCACGTCAAGGCAGTCGATGGCGTGACCTTCTGGGTACGTCGCGGAGAGACACTCGGGCTGGTCGGCGAGTCCGGCTCCGGGAAGACGACGACCGGGCGTGCAGTGCTCCGCCTGATCGAGCCGACCGACGGCAGTGTCCGCTTCGCCGGTGTGGATGTGCGCGCGATGGACGACGACGCGCTGCGTCGCCTGCGGCGCCGCGCACAGATCGTGTTCCAGGACCCGTACGGCTCGCTCAACCCGCGGCTCACGGTCGGTGACACGCTGCGCGAGGTGCTGCGCGTGCATGGCATCGCCCGCGGCGCAGACGCGAAGCGGCGGATCGACGAGCTGCTCGAGACGGTCGGGCTGCGGTCCTTCCATGCAGCGCGCTACCCGCACGAGTTCAGCGGCGGGCAGCGCCAGCGGATCGGCATCGCGCGCGCGCTCGCTGTCGAACCGGATTTCATCATCTGCGACGAGCCGGTCTCCGCGCTGGACGTCTCGGTCCAGGCGCAGGTGCTCAACCTCCTGGCAGCATTGCAGGAGCGCCTTGGTCCCGCGTACCTCTTCATCGCGCACGACCTGAGCGTGGTCGAGCACATGAGCGACAGGGTGGCCGTGATGTACCTGGGACGCATCGTGGAGACAGGACCCACTGCGCAGATCATCGAGCGCCCGCGCCATCCCTACACGCAGGCCCTGCTCTCGGCGGTGCCGGTGCCGGACCCGGCGGCACAGCGCGAACGGATCGTGCTGCCGGGCGATGTGCCGAGTCCCTCGAATCCGCCCTCGGGCTGCCCGTTTCATCCCCGCTGTCAGCACCCGCTGAAGGATGCCGATTGCGCGCAGATCGTTCCTCCCCTTGCCGAGAAGGCGCCGGGGCAGTTTGCAGCATGCATCAAGGAACCATCACTCGGGAACGGGTCCGGGACCCGGCAGAACCGCTCTTGACACCCCCGGAGGCGCCCGGTAGAATCGGGCGTTCATTCGCCGACAATTCAATTCCCCTGTTCCCGCGCAAGCTGGGCCGCATAGCGCCATACGACGGAGGTTACTTTGGCTGGTCTGAGCGCAATCTCTCTGTTCATGCTCCAGATTCCTGGTATGGAGGCCCCCGACCTCTCGTTCGGCGAGCAGATGGCTCAGCTGTGGCGCGACGGCGGCTGGATGATGTGGCCGCTGGGGCTGTGCGCCCTCATTGGTCTCATCGTCATCGTCTGGAAGTTGATCGACCTCACATCCAAGTCGGCACGTACGAAGAAGTTCCTGAACGAGGCCGACGAGCTGATCGCACAGCGCAAGATCGACTCGGCGCTCACGCTCGCGCGTGATTCCAATGCGCCGGCCGCCCGCGTCCTCGCCGCCGGCCTCGAGCGCCGCAACGAGGGCACCGAGCGTGTCATGAAGGCGATCGAGAACGTCGGCGTCATCGAGATGGCGAGCCTCGAGAGCGGTCTCGTCTGGCTCGCGACGGTGTCCAACGTCGCACCGCTGCTCGGCTTCCTCGGAACGGTCATCGGCATGATCGAGGCGTTCCAGGCGATCGAGCTGGCCGGTGAGGTGGAGGCGACGCTGGTCGCCGGAGGCATCAAGGTCGCGCTGATCACGACCGCCGCCGGTCTCGCGATCGCGATCCCGGTCAACATCGCGCACAACTACTTCGTCAGCCGCATCGACCGCCTGGTCCTCGACATGGAGGAGTCGGCGCAGAAGATGGTCGACGCGCTGCACGCGTCGGAGGTCCGCTCGGCCTGATCGCCGGCCGGTCCGCAGTTTGCGCTCGGAGGGCCGCCCAAAAGGCGGCCCTCTTTGCTTGACCCGAATGCATCCATGATGAGCTTCGCACTGCCTCTCGTATCAGCACGGCCCGCAGCACTCGCGGTCCGGTCGCTCACCGCTCTGCCGGGCCTCACGCGCGGTGCCGCACCGCGGGTACACGGACCGGTTCATGCACGGGCGTGTAGTTCGAGCATGCGCTATCTGATTCTGCTGTTCGCGGCTGCGGTGCTCGGCATCGTGTTCTATCTCGTGCAGCCTTCGCGCGAGATCGTGAGCGTGTCCAGCAATGGCGGACCCGCTGATGCCGCGCTGTTGCTGGCCGCTGATACACTGGACGCCGTGCAGCTCGCCAGTGCACCGCAGGATACGACCCGTCGTGGCCGTGGCCTCGCGCTTCTCGCGCGCGCCGATGCCCACGCCAGGGCCGGCCGCGGCAGCGCCGCGATCGCCGCCTACGACAGTGCCGCGGCGCTGCTCCCCTCGATCGAACGATGGATCGCGCTGCGCGCGGCAGACGCCGCTGCAGCGGCAGGCGATACGACCGCGGTGAACCGGCGGCTCGGTGCGGCGGGCAGCGTGCTCGTCAACCGGTACGGCCGCTTCACCCGCGTACGCGCCCTCGAGGAGGCAGGTGCGCTGGTGGATGCCATCGAGGAGGCCAAGGCGATCGCGGCTGCATCCAGTGGATCGACAAAGGCCACGGCGCTCACCACCGTGGGTCGCCTGCGCCTGCTGCGCGGCGACACGGCCCGCGCGATGAGCGCATTCCGTGAGGCGATCGAGGCGTCCAGTTCAGCTTACGACGCCGCGCGCCTGCTGAGTGAGCTGCCGGGCATCACGCTCGACGACCAGCTCGCGATCGGGCAGGTGTACCTGCGCGGTGGCAACATGGCCCGCGCGAGCCGCGGCATCCGTGCGTGGCTCGATGCGGGACGGGGCACCGCCGCAGAGCGTCGTAACCTGCATCTCGCGCTCGGTCGCGGGTTCTTCCGCGCGGGCGATTACGCCGACGCGGAGCGCGAGCTGCGCGGGGGCGCGGAGGGAGCATCGGCCGGCGTCGCTGCACCTGCCCTCTATGACGCTGCACGCGCACGCTACCGGCGTGGGCAGGTCAGCGAAGCACGCAGCGCGCTGCGATCACTCGCGCAGCAGTATCCGGGCAGCGCAACCGCCGCGCGCGCATGGTACCTGCTCGGCGACCTCGACCAGGACGAGAAGCGGTTCGACGACGCCCGCGCCAATTTCCGCCGCGCGATCGACACCGGTGCGGACTCCGAAGAGGTCGGCCTCGCGTACATGCGCATCGCCGGAATCGACTTCGCCGCGGGCGACTACGCGGCGGCGCGTGAGCGGTTCGACGCATACCGCACACGCTACCCGACCGGCCGGCGTACCCAGCAGGCCACGTACTGGTCCGGCGTCGCAAGCCTGCATCTCGGCGATTCCGCCGCCGCACGCGCCCGCTTCCAGGAAGCGATGCGCATGGATCCGATGGACTACTACGGGGTCCGCGCCGCCGAACGACTCGACACCACGCCAGGCGACGTGATTGCGCTCGGAGCGGCGCCCGCCAGGGTGCCGCTCTCGGCCGCAACGGCGGCAGCGCTCGACGTCGTCGACCTCCTGCGAGATGCCGGCTGGAGCGACGCGGCCTCCTTCGAGATGGACCGCGCGCGCGACTCCTTCGGCAGCGACGTGGCATCACTGTACGCTCTCGCCGAAGCGCTCAACGAGCGCGGATATACGTCGCAGGGCATTCGCATCGGCCTGGACCTGCGACGCCGTGCGGGAGAATGGAACGGCCGCCTGCTCCGCATCGTCTATCCGATGCCGTACCGCGACGCAATCGCGGCCGAGGCCGCGCGCCATGGCATCGATCCGTACCTCGCCGCCGGCCTGATCCGTCAGGAGTCGCTGTTCAACGCGCGGGCTGTCAGTCCAGCCGGCGCGATGGGGCTCATGCAGGTCATGCCCGCAACCGGCGAGCGACTGGCCCGACGACTCGGCATCAGCGGCTTCGAGCCAGCCATGCTCCACGACCCGCTGATCAACATCCGGCTCGGCATGCAGTTCCTGGCCGACATGATCGCCGAGTACGACGGCCGCGTGGATGCGGTCCTCGCCGCGTACAACGCCGGCCCGAGCCGCGTGGATCGCTGGATGGAGTTCCCCGAATGGGCGGATCCGGAGCTGTTCAGCGAGCGAATCCCGTTTGCAGAGACACGCGAGTACGTGAAGATCGTCCAGCAGAACGCACGGTTGTACGATGCCCTCTACGGCACATCGGCAGCGGTGGACTGAGCACCCCGTGGCGCCGTAACCCGGTACTATTCTGTCAGCTAGCGGAAAGCCCTACTGCCACAACAAGATTTTTCTTGACACTGCGGAACACTGTGGTGTAGCTTCGTTCGCGCAGGGGTGGTGGTACTGCTGCCGGGACCAACCTTCGTAGGAGGCAGTTCGATGGCCAGAGGTAAGGTGAAGTGGTTCAATGACGCCAAGGGCTATGGCTTCATTGAGCAGAGCGACGGCGAGGACGTGTTCGTGCACTTCTCCGCGATCACCATGGAGGGATTCAAGACGCTCGCCGAGGGGGAGGATGTGGAGTTCGAGATTCGCCAGACGGACAAGGGGCTTCAGGCCGCCAACGTTGCGCGGCCCTCGACCTGACCTCCCGGCCACGAATTCCGCAGGACAACGAGCGCCCCGCCTTGACAGGCGGGGCGTTTTCGTTGACAGTCCCGCGCACCTCCCGGTGTCGCCGTGGTTCCGGGCGGATGCGCCACCGGAAGAGAATCAATGGTCGACAAGCCATCCAAGACACACCCCCGCCTGTTCCTGATCGACGGGTACGCGCTGATCTACCGGGCGTACTTCGCCATGATCAACCGGCCGCTCGTCACGACGAAGGGCGAGAACAGCTCCGCCGCGTTCGGCATTGCGCGGTTCCTCATGAAGATCCTGGCGGAGCATGAGCCGGATTACATCGGCGTCGTGCTGGATGCGGGCTCGAGCCAGCGCGAGGAACTGTACCCGGCGTACAAGGCAACGCGCGAGAAGATGCCGGACGACCTCGCCACGTCGCTCTGGCGGATCCGCCAGATCATCGAGGCGTTCCGCATCCCGGTGATCGAGCTTCCCGACCATGAGGCTGACGACGTGATCGGTACGCTCGCGCTGGCAGCGGTGGAGCAGGGACTCGAGGCGGTGATCGTGTCCGGGGACAAGGACTTCTACCAGCTGATCCGGGACCGGGTGTGCCTGCTGAACCCGGGACGCGGCGGCGCCGCGGGCGTGGAGGAGGAGTGGGTCGACACGAAGAATGCGCGTGAGCGGCTCGGCGTCGAGCCGACACACGTCATCGACTACCTCGCACTCATCGGCGACTCGTCGGACAACGTCCCCGGCGCGCGTGGCATCGGCCCCAAGACGGCGATCCAGCTCATCGAGCAGTACGGCGACGTGGAGTCCATCCTGGCTGCCGCTCCGGAGATCAAGGCAAAGCGCGCGCGCGAGTCGTTGCTGAGCGGAGCGGACGACGTCCGGCTCTCGAAGCGACTCGTCACGATCATCACCGACCTGCCCGTCGAGCTCGACCTCGAGGCGCTGCGCGTCTGCGAGCCCGATGCCCGCGCGCTGCGCGATGTCTTCCTCGACCTCGAATTCCATTCGCTGCTGCGCGAGGTCGAGGATGCGACGGGCGCGGCAGAGGTGGAGCTGAAGCAGACGTACAGCGTCGTTTCGAGGGCTGCCGAGCTCGCGCCGATCATCGAGGCAGCGCGTGCGGCGGGCCGTGTGGCCATTGCCGTGATCGGTGAGGGCGACGGCGCCATGCGGGCCCACATGGTGGGTATTGCACTGTCCGTGGAGCCGGGCACTGCCTGGTACCTGCCGCTCGGTCATCGCCGGCCGGGCGAGCTGGACCTCGGCGACGCGAGCGGCATTGCGAACCTGCCTCCACTCTCGGATCCCTCCCTCCGGCCGCTGGTCGAGCTGCTCGAGGACGCTTCGATCCTGAAGATCGGTCAGGACCTCAAGTTCGATCTTCTCATGCTGCGCCGTGCAGGGGTGGCGATGCGGGGCATCGATTACGACGTCACCATCGCGTCCTACGTGATCGATCCAGGGCGCCGCGATCACAGCGTGAGCGGCCTCGCAATCGAGTACATGAAGTACCGCACGCGCACGCTGGAAGACGTCGCAGGGAAGGGACGCGACTCACGGCCGCTGTCGGAGGTCACGCCCGCGCAGGCCATGGACTTCGCCTGCGAAAAGGCCGACCTGTCGCTCCGGTTGCAGCAGCGCACGGCCGAGGAGCTGGAGAGCTACGATCTGATGCGGCTGTTCCGCGAGATCGAGATGCCGCTGCTGCCCGTGCTCGCCGAGATGGAATGGCACGGCATCCTGATCGATCGTGACTTCTTCGCTTCCATGAGCCGGGAGCTGTCGCATGCCCTGCAGCTCACGACCGAGGAGATCTTCAAGATCGCCGGCGAGGAGTTCAACATCAGCTCGACACCGCAGCTGCGTACCATTCTGTTCGAGAAGCTCGAGCTGCCCATCATTCGCAAGACCAAGACGGGGCCCTCGACGGACGCGAGCGTGCTCGAAGAGCTCGCCACTCAGGGACACGCCATCCCGCGGCTCATCCTCGAATACCGCGAGCTCGACAAGCTCAAGGGCACGTACGTGGATGCACTGCCGCAGGCGGTCAACCCGCTGACCGGGCGCATTCACACCACTTTCCAGCAGACCGTCGCCGCGACCGGCCGCCTTTCATCCGCGGATCCCAACCTGCAGAACATCCCGATCCGCACCGACCAGGGACGCCGCATCCGCAAGGGCTTTATTCCGGATGCCGGTAATGTATTCGTCACGGCGGACTACTCGCAGATCGAGCTGCGCATCCTGGCACACATGAGCGGTGATCCGGCCTTCGTCGAGGCGTTCCGCAGCGGCGCGGATATCCACCGACAGACGGCCGCAATCATGTTCGGCATGGACCTCGACAACGTGACCGCCGACATGCGTGCCGCAGCGAAGACGGTCAACTTCGCCACGATCTACGGCATCGGCGCATTCGCGCTCTCGCATCAGCTCGGCACGAGCGTCGCCGAGGCAAAGGAGTTCATCGAGAACTACTTCCAGCGCTTCCCGGACGTGCGCCGCTACCTCGATACGCAGGTCGAGAAGGCGCGCGACTGCGGCTACGTCGAGACGCTGTCGGGCCGGCGCCGCTACATCCCGGAAATCCGCAGCAGCAACTACAACATCCGCCAGTTCGGCGAGCGAGCCGCGACCAATGCGCCCGTGCAGGGAAGTGCGGCAGACATCATCAAGATCGCCATGATCCGCATCCACGACGCACTCGCGGACTCCGGTGCCCGCATGCTGCTGCAGGTGCACGACGAGCTCGTGTTCGAGGCGCCACGCAATTCCGCCGACGAGGTGCGTGCCATGATCGAGCGCGAGATGACCGGCGCGTTTCCGCTGGACGTGCCGCTGGAGGTCGTGACCGGGGTGGGCGAGAACTGGTACGAGTGCAAATAGGGGCGGAGGCCGGGCGTCGGGCTGCGGGGCGGGCGGGCTCGGGAACGGGGTATCTACCACAGAGAACGCAGTGGACATGGAGTGCGCCCCGGCCGCTGGATAATCACAGGCAACGTTGCTTTGTTCGCCGTCGTGGGCGATGCGCGCAACGTTGGCTTGAATAATCACAGACAACGTTGCTCTGGTCGCGGGCGTGGCCAATGCGAGCTACATTGCCTTGGATAATCACAGGCAATGTTGCTCTGGTCGCGGGCGTGGCCGATGCGAGCAACGTTGGCATAGTCAACGTGGCTGACGATGCCGGCCGTGTCAGCCGAAAGCCGGCCGCCTCTCCCGAGAGCCCGTCCCCCCACGGGCGAAGCCCCCTCGCCGTCCAGTCGCCCATCAGTCAGCCAGCGGGAGTAGATTCATCTCCGTCTGCCAGCATCGAGTTCACCTTCACGGCAAGTCACTCCCATCTCCGCCCCGAACCAGCCTCTGTTCTCCCGGTGCTCCGTGGTAGACCCCAAAGACCCATCCAGCCTCTGTGCTCCCGGTGCTCTCCGTGGTAGACCGAACAAACCCATCCAGCCTCCGTGCTCCCGGTGCTCTCCGCGGTAGACCGAACAAACCCATCCAGCCTCCGTGCTCCCGGTGCTCTCCGTGGTAGACAAAAAAGACCCACCGAGCTATTCGGATGCGCGAAACACTCATGTATCTCTCGCTATCAAACTCACACCAGCGGAGGCATTCAT